>NZ_JBDJAV010000037.1:0-98645 GCF_039649625.1 Plantactinospora sp. ZYX-F-223
TGATTCCCAGCTCCGTACGCCGCTGCTCCACCGCCGTCGCCGCCCTGGCGCTGGCCGTCACCGCCGGGCTGGTCGCCCCGGCCACCCCGGCCCGGGCCGCGGTCGCCTGCGAGGTCGACTTCACCGCGACGACCTGGACCGGCGGTTCCCTCGGCAACGCGCGGATCCGCAACCTCGGTGACCTCCCCTGGAACAGCGTCCTGGTGGAGTTCACCCTCCCGGACAACCACCAGCTCATGTCGAGCTGGAACTACACCGTGCAGGTACTCGGGCAGAACGTGCGGGCGCAGAGCATGTCCGGAGTCGCCCCGGTGCCGGCCGGCGGGACGACGGCGTTCGGCTTCGTCGCCCGCTACACCGGGACCTACCAGCCGCCGAGCAACTGGCGGGTCAACGGGGCGACCTGTTCGGTGCCGGGCCAGCCGCCGGCCGTGCTCGCCGACCCGGCCGAGCGGACGGTGGCCGAGGGCGGCAGCGCCTCGTTCACAGTACGACTGAGCCACCCGCCCACCGAGTCGGTCTACGTCCGGATGACGATCGACGGTACCGGGGTCTGGGCCTTCCCACCGATGCTGATCACGTTCACCCCGACCGACTGGAGTACGCCGAAGTCGTACTCCGGCTACAGCACTCAGGACGCCGACGCGGTAGACGACGTCGCCGTCATCACCCTCGCCGTGCCCGGTTACCTCTCCGACAAAGTCACCCTCAGCCAGCTCGACGACGACTGAGGACCGGGTGCGCGGTGCTGGTGCGGCCGCGTCCCGCCCCCGCGTCACCGCCCGGCCCCCGTCGCCGCCAGGTGTGGTGGATCGGCCATCGGGGTACACCGATCCCAATGCTGCGTAGACGCCATCGACGAGGCTCCACGCATGGATCAGGAGGTGTGTTGTGGTCAGGATTCCATCACTGATGCGCCAATCGGAGCCGGCGCCGGCGCGGGACGAGAACCGCGACGGTCGTGTCGACGGCCGCGACGAGCGGCCGACCGGCACCGCCACGGTGGCCGACTCCGCGCGAACGCGTACCGGATCGGCCAGCCGGACCGAGGAGCGCAGTGACCCCGCCCGGACCGGCGACACGGCGAGGCACCGGGCCGGGGCCACGGTCACCGAGCCCGACACGGCGCCCCAGAAGGCTCCGCCGGTCGCCCCGACTCCCCCGGTCGCGACGAAGACCGAGACCCGGCGCGAGACCGACCGCACGACCGAACCGGAGCGCGGGCTCGGCGAGCGTACGCCGGAGACCGAGCCGGTCGTGGTCGACCGGGGTCCGCGTCCCCGGGCCAGCATGCTCGCCACGCTGAGCCTGGTCCTCGGGGTGGCCGCCGCCGCGTTCGTGCTGGCCGGCGCCCTCGCCGGGTACGGCATCGTGCTCGGCACCCTCGCCCTGCTGCTCGGCGTCGGCGGCGTCTCCGCGACCGCCCGCCGGCACGTCGCCGGCCGGACCGACGCGCTGATCGGGATCGTCCTCGGGGTCGGCGCCGTCGTCGTCGCCGTGCTGGCGATGACCGGCCAGTTCGACTGGCCCAACACCGACGGCGACACCGTCGTCCGGTTCCGCGAGTGGCTTGATTCACAGTTTGTCGACCGGTTCTGATCGGGTAAGGACCTGCGCGGAGCGGTGGTGCACCGCTCTGGCCCCGCCAGCCGGTGGTGGTTCACCACCTGAGCGCACATGTTCGGGGGCGGCGACGACGCCGCCCCCGAAGTGCGTCCGGAGCCGGGTACGGGGTGGCACGCAACGGTTCGCCGTTGCCTCCCCTCCGACACGCAACGATCAGCCGCGACAAGCAACCCTCGGCGGTGGTTCCCGTCGGTCGGGCCCGCATAGCGTTGGGTGAGGCGCCAGCCTGTGAGCCGTACGGAGGCCGGGCGCGCCCGACCCCAGGAGCAGGACCATGACGTTGGACGCCATCGCCACCAGCGGGCGTACCCCGGCCGGCCCGGCGCAGACCCGGCACTACCTGATGTGCCGGCCGACGTACTTCACCGTCGAGTACGCGATCAACCCCTGGATGGACCCGGCCGCGCCGATCGACACCACACTCGCGCTGCGACAGTGGGAGACGCTGCGGCAGACGTACCTGGATCTCGGGCACACGGTCGACGAGATCGCGCCGCTGCCCGGGCTGCCCGACATGGTCTTCGCGGCGAACGGCGCGACCGTGCTCGACGGCCGGGCGCTGGCGGTGCAGTTCCGCGACCCGCAGCGCGCCGACGAGGCCCCGGCGTACGCCGGCTGGCTGGACCGGGCCGGCTTCGAGGTGCACGAGGCGAAGCACGTCAACGAGGGCGAGGGGGACATCCTGCCGGTCGGCGGGCTGCTGCTCGCCGGGACCGGGTTCCGGACCTCGCACGCCGCGCACGCCCACCTCCAGGAGGTCTTCGGGCGCCCGGTGATCACTCTGCAACTGGTCGACCCGCGCTTCTACCACCTGGACACCGCGCTCTGCGTGCTCGACGACGAGACCGTGGCGTACCTGCCGGAGGCGTTCTCGCCCGGCAGCCGGGCGGTGCTGCGCCGGCTCTTCCCCGACGCGGTGCTGGCGCGCATGGCCGACGCCGAGGTGCTCGGCCTGAACGCGGTCAGCGACGGCCGGCACGTCGTACTTCCGGCCCAGGCCACCGGACTGTCGGCGGCGCTGCGCGAACGCGGGTACGACACAATTGGTGTTGATTTGTCCGAGCTGCGCAAGGCCGGCGGCGGACCGAAGTGCTGCACCCTGGTGCTGCGGGAACGAGAGGCGACCAAGTGATCGTGGACGACGTGCTGCGCCCGCAGGAGGCGGACGACATGCCCCGCACCCCGGCGGCGATCGGCGTGCCGCAGACACCGGGGGCGGACGGCGCGCCGCAGACCCAGGACGCGGGCGGCGCGCCGCGGACGCCGGAGGCGGTACGCGAGGCGGAGCGCTGGACCGCGCACAACTACCACCCGCTGCCGGTGGTGATCTCCTCGGCCGAGGGCGCCTGGGTCACCGACGTCGACGGCCGGCGCTACCTCGACTGCCTGGCCGGCTACTCGGCACTGAACTTCGGGCACCGGCACCCGACGCTGGTCGCCGCCGCGCACGCCCAGCTCGACCGGCTCACCCTGACCAGCCGGGCGTTCATCCACGACCAGTTCGCCGACTTCTGCCGGGAACTGGCCCAGCTCTGCGGCAAGGACCTGGTGCTGCCGATGAACACCGGGGCCGAGGCGGTGGAGACCGCGATCAAGGTGTCCCGGAAGTGGGGCTACCGGGTCAAGGGCGTACCGGACGGGCAGGCCACCATCGTGGTCGCGGACGGCAACTTCCACGGGCGTACCACCACGATCGTCAGCTTCTCCACCGACCGGGAGGCCCGGGACGACTTCGGGCCGTACACCCCGGGGTTCCGGATCGTCCCGTACGGCGACCTGGCCGCGCTGGCCGAGGCGGTCGACGACACCACCGTGGCCGTACTGCTGGAGCCGATCCAGGGCGAGCAGGGTGTCGTGGTGCCGCCACCCGGCTACCTGCCCGGGGTACGCCGGCTCTGCACCGAACGGAACGTGCTCTTCGTGGCCGACGAGATCCAGTCCGGGCTGGGCCGCACCGGCGAGACCTTCGCCTGCGACCACGAGGGCGTCAAGCCGGACATGTACGTCCTCGGCAAGGCGCTGGGTGGCGGCATCGTGCCGGTCTCGGCGGTCGCCGCCGACGCGGACGTCCTCGGCGTACTGCGGCCGGGCGAGCACGGCTCGACGTTCGGCGGCAACCCCCTGGCCTGCGCGGTCGCCACCGAGGTGGTCCGGCTGCTCGCCACCGGCGAGTTCCAGCGCCGCTCGGCGGAGCTGGGCGCGCGGCTGCACGCCGGGTTGCGCGGGCTGGTCGGCGAGGGCCTGGTCGCGGTACGCGGCCGAGGGCTCTGGGCCGGCATCGACATCGACCCGGCGCTGATGACCGGGCGGCAGGCGTGCGAGCGGCTGGCCGAACGCGGCGTACTGGCCAAGGACACCCACGGCTCGACGATCCGGCTCGCGCCGCCGCTCGTCGTCGAGGCGCACGAGCTGGACCACGTGCTGGAGCAACTCGCCGCCGTACTGCGCTGAACCGGCCGCCCCGGGCTGGCCCGTCCCGCATCCGGACGGGCCGGCCCGGTCGGTCGTCAGCCCCGGTCGGGGAGCCGGATCGCCATGGTCGGCGCCTCGGCCATCACCGAGGTCGGGTTCGTCATGCCGCCGGAGTTCCAGGTGCTCGACCGTCCCACCTGCACCCCGGGATAGAGCTCCACGATGTCGCCGCTGCGCATCACCCGGGACTGCTGGCGAGCCAGCGCGACCCGCTCGGCCTCGTCCATCGACCCACCCGGCCGTACCCCGGAGCCGTTGGTGCTGACGTCCTGCGCGACCAGGTCCCCGCCGCGCAGCTCGAACCGGACGTGGCTGCGGCTGATCCAGCGCCGCGCCTCGTCGTTGAGCCACTGGCCGAGCCGGATCCCGCCGGAGTCGTCCGGCGCCCGGCCGACCACCACCGGCCGCTCGGCGGTCACCACGAACCGGCGCCGGACCATGCCGCCGATCCGGATCGACAGCACCTCCTCGTTCGGCCTCGGCCCGGCGTCGCTGAGCCGCTGGTCGTGCCGGGGACAGGTCGGCATCCCGGTACGCAGCGTCGGCGGCGGCTGGCCGCTCGGCTTGCGGTCGATCTCGGCGAGGTCGGCGAAGGCGCCACCCCCGCCGCCACCGCCGAACAGTACGCAGCCGGGCTCCTTGCACCGCCAGGTGCGGGCGAGCAGTTTCCGGCCGGTCGGCGACGGCCCGGTGGCCGCCACGTTGCCCTTCACCCGCTGCGCCAGTACCGGGCCACCGGCCCCGGGCAGCGGGGCGAGCAGTCGGCCCGGCGCGCTGGTCACCCACGGGAAGCGCCCCGACATGCCGTCGAAGCGGCCCCGGCTCAGCACCGGCAGGCCGAGCAGATCGGCCACCTCCAGCACCCGGTCGCCGGGGTTGACGAGCACCTCGACCAGGCCGTTGTCGGCCCAGCGCCGGAGCACCATCCGCTCGTTGGAGGTGAGGTCGGCGTCGCTGAGCAGCGCGCGGTGCACCACCGCGTACACCGGGACGTTGTCCTCCTCCAGGTGCCGCCCGAGTGCGTCGATGACCATGCCCAGTCGCATGGTGCTGGCCGGCCGGCCGCCGTCGAGGTCCTGGTAGCGGACCACCTCGGCCAGGTCCAGCACCGCCCGCACCAGGGACGGGTCGGTGCTGACCCGGTCCTCGATCGCGTCGAGGACCTTACTTATCTCGAATCTCACGCCGCTCCCCGGACTATCTCGTCGATACGCCGCGCCAGTTCGACGTCACGTCGGGTCACCCCACCCACCGAATGGGTCGCGCAGCGGAAGGTCACCGTGCGCCACCGGATGTCGATGTCGGGATGGTGGTCGATTTCCTCGGCGACCACCGCCACCCGGTCCACCACACCGATCGCGTCACGGAACGCGGGCAGTTCGACGGTACGGGCGATGCCGGCCGGATCGCCGGCCCAGCCCTCCAGCCCGGCCAGCTCGGTCCGCACCGCCTCCGCGTCCAGCACCTCTGCCATGGCCAGACCTTACCGCCGAGGCCGGTGGCCGTGGGATACAACCGCTCGCCCGACCCCGTCACCGACCCGCTGAACGGATGCGAGCTGACGGTGGGTGTGCCCGATCTCCGGTCGGTCCGAATCGTGGACGGTCGCTATGCTGTCCGGCGTCCGGCCACGGTCAAGGGACCGCGTTCGGCAAGCCAATCGAGGTCACCGCGCCGGAGCCGGCGGAGGTCGTCGAGATGCCGGACGACCGGCTCGCGGTGCTGAACGGCTGAGGCGGGGGTACGACGGCGGCGTGGGGCAGCCCCGCCCAGGGCCGCCCCACGATCCCCCGGTCACCGTCGTCTATCCGGCGCTGCTCCGCGCCGCCGCCACCTCGGCCCGCAGCGGGGCACCGACCGAGTGCAGGTGCCGCAACGCCTGCCGGTACGAGTCGAAGAGCCCGGTCTCCTCGTACGGGATGCCCTGCTCGGCGCAGTACTGCGCGACGATCGGCTGGGCCCGGCGCAGGTTCACCCGGGGCATGCTCGGAAACAGGTGGTGCTCGATCTGGTAGTTGAGGCCGCCCAGCGCGAAGTCGACCAGTACCCCGCCCCGGACGTTGCGCGAGGTGAGCACCTGCTTACGCAGGAAGTCGAGGTCGTCTTCGGCGGTCACCACCGGCATGCCCTTGTGGTTCGGCGCGAACGAGCAGCCCATGTAAAGGCCCCACAGCCCCTGGTGGACGGCGAGGAAGACCAGTGCCTTCCCCGGCGAGAGCACGGTGAAGAGCGCACCCAGGTAGCCGACCGCGTGCAGGGCCAGCAGCAGCGCCTCGGCCCGGCGGTGCCGGATCGGCGTACCGTCGGTCAGCGCCCGGACGCTGGAGACGTGCAGGGCCAATCCCTCCAGCAACAGCATCGGGAAGAAGAGGTACGCCTGCCGCTGCGCCAGCCACCGGCCGAAGCCCCGGGTGGCCTGGGCCTGCTCGTCGGTCCAGACCAGGGCGCCCGCCCCGACGTCCGGATCGTCGTCCTCGTGGTTCGGGTTGGCGTGGTGCCGGTTGTGCTTGTCGATCCACCAGCCGTAGCTGAGCCCGACCGCCAGGTTGCCGGCCAGCAGCCCAGCCACCTCGCTGGCCCGCCGGTGCCGGAACATCTGCCGGTGCCCGGCGTCGTGCCCCAGGAAGGCGACCTGGGTGGTGGCACCGGCCAGGAACACGGCCACCAGGACCTGCCACCACGAGTCGCCGACGACGGCGAAGGCGACCCAGCCGGCGACGAAGAGCCCGACGGTGAGCGCGATCCGGGCCACGTACCAGCCGGTGCGGCGTTCCATCAGGCCGGCCGCACTGATCCGCCGAGATAACCGTGAGTAATCACTTCCTCGACGCGTCTCCGGTTCGGGCGCGGCAGCGAGGACCGCCATTTGCAAGCTCCCAACGTCGCTTCTCGCCACGCCGGTCGGCGGAGCGCTGATCTCCAGTCTCCGGGTGATGCTTGCGCTGAGTAACCCCGAAAACCCCCGTATCCGGGGTAGTGGTAGCACCACCACGGAAGGCCGGCCGGCCCCTCTGGGGTGGTCAGCTCATCCGGTTGACGGCAGAGCGTAGCCTACGGAGATCTCGGCGCCTCCGCTCGTACGTCATAGCCAGTCCGATCAGGGCGAAACCGCCCGCGGCTAGGAAGATCCACCGGGGCAGCCGGTCCCACACGTCGACCATCTCCCGCAGGGCCAGTACGGCGAGGACGGCACCGCCGAGCAGCACCGGCGCCTGGCGCCGCCAGCGGGCACCGGCCAGGACCGCCAGCAGCGCACCGGCACCGAGCAGCAGCCGCCGCCACGGCTGGTCGGCGGCGACGAGGACCGAGACCAGGCTCGGCAGCAGCGCGGCACCCAGCCCCGGCCCGTACGCCAGCCAACTGTTCAGCGCCGGCCGGGCCCGCAGCGCCAGCCAGCCGGCCAGCAACCCGAGCACCGCCGCCGGCAGGGTGTACGCCTCGACCAGCGCCACCCGGGCCGAGACGAGCAGCAGCCAGGTGGCGACCAGTTCGGCACCACCCGCCGCCGCGGCCCGGGCCCAACGGCGCGCCACCGGCTCGGCCGGACGCAGGGCACGCAGCCCCAGCGCCACGCCCCAGAGCGTGCAGACCGCCGCCGCGTACCGGATCTCGACGGCCGCCAGCAGCAGGGCGATTCCAGCAGTCGTGTGGCTGGCCGCCTCGACGGCGACCGCCTCGGCCCGCCGGCCCGGCCCCGCCGCACGCGCCCCGGCCCCGGGCGCCCCCACCCCGACCGACCCGGCCCCCGACGACTCCTCGCCGACCCACCCGGCCCCGGGCGCCCCGGCCCCGGGCACCCCCTCGCGCACCGAACCGGCCGCGAGCGGCCCCTCCGCGACCAACCTGGCCCCGGGCGCCTCCTCGCGCACGGAACCGGCCGCGAGCGGCCCCTCTGCGACCGTCCCGGCCCGGAGTGGTCGCCAGCCGGCCAGGACTGCGCTGCCGGCCAGGACTGCGCTGCCCGCCAGGGCCAGCGCGGCGACGCCGAGCACCACCAGGGCGGTGACCCGCAACGGCAGGTCGGCGGCGACCGTGGCGGTGCCGGCCAGCGCCGCCGCGCCGGCGACACCGGTCAGCCAGCCCGCCACCCGGGCCGCCGGAGTGCGACCGAGCGCCCCGGCGGTCAGCCCCGCCGCACCGACCAGGGCCAGCCCGGCGAGCGTGCTGGGCCTGCTCGGCAACAGCCCGGCCAGGCCCGCCGCCCCGAACGCCACCCCCACCGGCACCAGCCAGACCCCCGACCGGCCCGGGCCGCCCGGACCAGGTTGCCGGCGGCCGGCGCCACGCCGGAGCGCCACGGCGAGCGGGCCGGCAACTCCGGCGACCAGGCTCGCCACGGGCACGGCCGGCCAGGGTGCCCCGGCGGCCACCAGCCCGACCAGCGCCGTGCTGACCGCGAGCGGCGCCGCGACCAGCGCGGCGGCGCGGACCGTCCGCCGCCGGGCCCAGCCGGCGACCGCCGCCGCCACGGTGAGCAGCAGCAGGGTCAGCGTGGCGGCGGCGTCCAGCCGCCAGTCGGCCGGCTCGATGCCGATCCCGGCCGGATGAAGCCCCACCCCGGCCGGCGGGCCCGACCAGATCTGGCCCAGCCAGTCGTACGGGGCGATGAGCACGGTCAGCACCGCCGGCACCGCCACCACGGCGGCCCGGACGAGCAGGACCGTCCCGGAGACCAGTGCCGGTACGCCCCCGATCGGCCGTCCGGCCCCGCTGGTCGAGTCCGCCGGCCGGCCCCGGCCCGACAGCCACACCCCGAGGCTGAGCAGCAGCGCCCCGGCGGCGTACGGGCCGGCTGGCTCGCCGACGCCGGGCAGGCCGGGTGCCAGGCCGACCGCCAGCGCGACGGTCGCCAGCGCCGCGTTGGCGTACGGCTGGTAGTGCGGGACCGCCCGGCGCACCGGCACCAGCCCGGCGGCGAGCAGTACGGCGCTGGCCAGTACCGCCCGCGCCTGCCACCACGGCGGCACGCCGGCGGCGAAGAGTCCGAGTAGGACGGTCGCCGGAGCGGCGAGTACCCCCACCGCGAGCCCGGTGCCGCCCACCACCCGCTGGAACGCCGGGACGGGCGGCGTGGCAGCACCCTCCGGTCCCGGAGCGGGGCCGGTGGCCCGACCCAGTGCGGTCAGCGCGACCGCCCCGCCGCACAGGACGAGGCCGCCGAAGACCGCAGCGGCACCGGCCGGTCGGGCCAGGCCGACCAGTACCGCGTGCCCAGCCAGCGGCACGGCGGCGACCGCCATCGGCAGCGCCGAGCGCAACGGCCGGCCCGGCCCTGCGGCGGCCAGCGCGAGGGCGCCCGCCAGCACCAGGTCCAGGGCGGAGACGAGCCACCAGGGCAGGGCCAGCGCGGCCGGCGTCGCCAGCAGCGTGCACACCGCACCGGCCAGCAGGATCAGCGACCGGTCCCGCCGCCGGCCGAGCAGGACGAGCGCCACCGCGACCAGCACCAGCGCCACCGGAAGCTGCCAGTCGAACGGCCCCGACCGCGCGGCCAGCTCCGCCCGCCACGCCGGCTGCGAGCGCAGGGCCACGGCCGCCGCGACCACCAGCGCCATCGAGCCGGTCAGCACCGCCAGGGCGCCGGCCACCACCAGCCCGCCGGCCCGCGGGCCGACCCGGATTCCGGCCGGCAGCCACCGGGCGGTGGCCGCGATCGCGGCGGCGAGCAGCACGACGATCCCGGCGGCCGCGCCGAGCAACGGCCACGACGTCTCGGCGGCGGCCCGGACCAGCGCCACCGCGAGCACCACCACGAGGACGACCGCCGCACCGGCTCCGGCGGCGGTGCTGCGCAACCGGACGGCTCCGGCGATCGGCAGCAGGGCGGCCACCAGCAACGGGCCACCGGCGAGTACCGCCAGCGGGCCGTCCGTGGTGACCACCGCCAGCGTCCCGCAGAGCACCGAGGCGAGCCCCGCCACCCCGTACCCGACCCAGGCGACGGACCGGCGGACACCGCTGCTCGGGTCCGCCGGTCCGTTGCCACCCCATCCCCGGGTCAAGCTGAGGTTGACCGCCGCCAGCCCGGCGAACGCCAGCGTCCAGCCGGCGGCGCCGAATCCGGCGTCGTAGGCGAGCAGCGGGATCACCGGCTGGGCCAGCAGCAGGCCGGCGAACGCGGGCGCGGCGAGCCGGGTCAGTCGGTGGTAACCCCCCGCCACCACCACGCCGACCGCGAGCACCAGCGCCGCGTACCGGACCGCCGGCCAGCCGGCCACGCCGAACAGGTCCACGGTCCATCCGGCGTACCCGTCGAGCACCACCAGGAGCAGGCCGATCGCCGCGAAGGTCTCGGCGGTGGCGGTCAGCCCGCGCCGCTGGGCGAGCAGCGGCGCGGCCAGGGCCAGCCCGGTCAGCGTGCCGAGGATCAGCGCCCGGCCGCCGACCCCGACCGTGGCCCAGGCCACCACCGTGAAGACGATCGCCGCCGTGCCGACCAGCAGCCCGCCGAGGATGAAGAGCACGTTCTGCACGGTCCGGGTGGAGGCTTCCGGGCGTACCGGTGCGGGAGCCGGCGGTGCCGCCAGCCGGGAGGCGGCGACGGCGGCCGGTGCGCCGGGACCGCCGGCCGCCGGGACCCGGGCGGACGCGGCCGCCGCCGCCCGGACCTGCTCGGCCAGCGCGTCGCGGCGCCGCCGGAGCTGCCACAGCGCGGCGTCGAGACCGAGGTACGCCTGCCGCGCCCGCTCCACCCGGCCGCCGAGCGCGGCGATCTCGGCGCCGAGCCGGACCACCTCGGCGGCGGTCGGATCCGGTGCCCGGCCGCAGCCCGGACATCCGGTCGCCAGGTCGGCACCGGCCCCGCAGACCGGGCACGGGTACGCGTTCGCGGAAGCGGTCACGCCTGCCATGATCGGCCCCCGCCGAGCCGGTTCACAGAGTGCGCGTACCTATCCCGGCCCGGGTATCCCGACCGGTCGGCCGGTCGGTCCGTCCCCGGTCAGGGGCGGGTCTGCTCGTGCAGCCAGGTCGAGTAGTCCGGGTTGCCGCCCTCCACCCAGGTCACCAGCACCTCCGGCACCTCGTACGGGTGCGCGGCCCGTACCTGGTCGATGAGGGCCGCCACCCGGTCCGGGGCGGTCTTGAAGACCACCGTCCACTCCCGGGTGGTCTCCATCCGCGACTCCCACCAGTAGGTGCTGTCCACCGGCCCGGTCACCTGCGCGCACGCCGCCAGCCGGCCGGCGACCGCAGCGGCGGCGAGCACATCCGCGACGGCCCGCGCGTCCACCACCGTCGTCACGATGCAGATCTGGTCCACGCCGGGCACCCTACGCCGGATCGGTGTCGCCCCGATGCGCATCGACCCATTCGTCGATCCGGGCCCACCAGTCGAAGAGCCAGTCGATCCGCTCCTGGCGCTCCTTCGGCACCTCGTCCGGCGGTACGGACCAGAACCGCATCACGATCCGCTTGTCCATCGGCAGTTCCCGCCACACGTCGGCCACCGTGAGCATCCGGTCCAGCCCGGTGTGCGCGACGAAGATGACTCCGGCGTCGGGTGCGGCGTCCAGCGCGGCCAGCACCCCGCCGGGCTGCGGCGCGAGGACGTGCCGCATCGCCTCGGCCCGGTCCGCCATCTCGTCCAGGCCGCGGGCCCGGAGCAGGTCGATGGCGCGGAGCCGCCGCCGGGGCGTGAAGTTGCCGCCCTCGGGAAAGATCACGAAAGCGTCGTTCTCGTCGAGGTTCCGGGCGAGGTGGCCGATCTGCTCGACCAGGCTCTCCCTCGGTGGGCCGACCTGCTCGGTCGGGCCGACCCGGGTCTGCCGGCGGTGCCGGGGCGCGATGAACCGGTTGGGCAGCCGGTTGAGCAGTACGTCGACCGCCGGATCCCACTGGAGGGTGTCCTTCAGCACGATCCTCGGTTCCCGCTTGAACCAGTTGACCAGCGCGTGGATCAGGATGAACGAGTCGCCCGGCCCGGCGTGCCGGCAGAGCACCAGCTCGGGGCGGCCGGGCAACGCCGTGTCCGGATCGGTGCCGACGACGTCGATGCGCAGCCGCAGGGTCCACCGGGCCTGCCAGAACAGCACGGTGAGGAACCACCCGGCGAGTACGTAGTGCGCCCGCTGGAAGCCCGGAGACCGCTTGTACCAGCCGAAGCCCGAGCCGACCCAGAGCCCGAACATCGCGACCAGCGCGGTGGCGTCCCAGACCAGGTAGACGATCCCGACCCAGAGCACCCGAAGCGGGCGCAGGTAGCCGGGGACCAGCGGCGAGGCCGCCGCGGCGATGATCAGCCACACCGGCAGCGTCGTCACCACCAGTACGGCGAGCAGCACCGTACCGGGAGCGAGCACGACTCGCCGGACCCACCTCGGCGGCAGCGGCATCAGCCGGGGTCCAGGTGTTCGGTGAGATAGCGCCGGGACGCCGTGTACGCCCGGCTGATCCGCCGGCCCACCGCCGCCATGTCCCGGTACGCCCACGGGGTGTCGTCCCGGGGCCCCAGCCCCCCGGTCGGCAGCACGTGTACGTCCACGTCGTCCGGCAGCGCCGCCATCTCCCGGGCGAACCGGTGCCGCCGGGCTATTTCGAAGGCCACCTGGGCGATCTCCCACGGCCGGCGGGGCGGGCTCAACGGCCGCTCGATCCGGCCGACCTGGAGCACGAAGATCTGCTTGGCACCCGACTGCACGGCCTCGCCGATCGGGATCGAGTTGACGATGCCACCGTCGACGAAGTGCTCACCGTCGATCCGGGCCGGCGGCAGCAGCCCGGGTACGGAAGCCGAGGCGAGCACGGCCGGCACCAGTGGGCCGGTGCCGAACCAGTGCTCGGCGGCCCGCTCGATGCTCGCCGCGCAGCACCGGAACGGCACCTTGAGGTCCGCGAAGGTGGTGTGCTCGCCGAGTTCGGCCTCCAGCAGCCGGCGCAGCGGGCGCGGCGAGTGCAGGTGGGTCCGGGCGGCGAAGCGGCGCAGTTGCCGGGCGATCGAGTCGCCGTACACCTCGCTCGCCTCGGGCGAGGCCCAGAGCCGGACCAGCCGGTCGGTGACCGCCTCGGACGGGTCGGCCGCGACCAGTGCGCCGTTCACCGCCCCGATCGAGGTGCCGAGCACCAGATCGGGGTGGATGCCGGCCCGGAACAGCGCCCGCAACATGCCGACCTCGACTGCGCCGAGCACCCCACCCCCGCCGAGCACGAAAGCCACCGGACCGCCGACCATGCCGTTCATCCTGGCACGGGCCGCCCACCCGGACGCGCCGGGCCGGCCCGGACCCCACCTGCCTCGACGACCGTTCGGCGCACCGGGGGTACCGTCCGTCGATGCGTGCGGCCGGCCGTCGGTGGTAGCGGTCACCCGTGGCGTTTCGCGGTTGGCATGTCTTAACGCTCCCCCTGGGCTGGAAGCCGGGGGATTTCTGGCTCGGACCGCACTGTTGGTCCGTCGTTGACAGGAGGTAGCCAGTCACGGAGCCTGATACGACCCCCCACACAGCCTGATACGACCCCACCCACACACAGCCTGATGCGACCCCCGACTCTTGCAGGCAGGTGCGACCAACAATGGCAGCGTTGCAGGCGGGCGGCCTGCTCGCCCGCAGGTATCGACTCATCGACCGAATCGGCGCCGGCGGTATGTCGGTGATCTGGCGCGCCCGGGACGAGGTACTCGACCGGGTGGTGGCGGTGAAGGTGCTCGCCGCGTCACTCGCCGCCGACGCGAAGTTCCGGGAGATGGTCCGCGAGGAGGCCCGGGCCGCCGCGCAGCTCGTGCATCCGCACGTCACGGCCGTGCACGACTACGGCGAGACCCTGGGACCGGACGGCGGGATCACCGCCTTCGTGGTGATGGAACTGCTGACCGGCGAGGAGTTGAAGGCCGAACTCACCGCCGGCCCGTTGCCCTGGCAGACGGCGGTGGAGATCTGCGCCCAGGTGGCCGAGGCGCTGGCCGCCGCCCACCGGCTGGGCATCGTGCACCGGGACATCACCCCGGCCAACATCATGATGACCGCCACCGGCGCCAAGGTGCTCGACTTCGGCATCGCCACCCAGGTCGGCGCCCCGGACGAGGACGAGGACGGCGAGACGTTCGGCACCCCGGCGTACGTCGCGCCGGAGCGGCTGGACGGGCTTCCGGCCCAGCCGGCGACCGACACGTACTCGCTGGGCGTGCTGCTCCACGAGACCCTGACCGGCCGGGTGCCTTTCCCGGCCGACACCTGGGAGGAACTGACCCGGGTACTGGAGGCGGGGACGGAGCCGACGCTGGCCGGCGTACCCGATCTGCCGCCGGCGGTGGCGGACGTCTGCCTGCGCTGCCTGGCCCGCGATCCGGTCGAGCGGCCGACGGCCGCACAGGTCGGCGAGTTGCTGCGCCAGCAACTGCTGGCCGCCGATCCGCGACGTGCGGTGCTGAGCCACACCCGGCCCGGCACGGTGCCGGCGGCGATGCCCGTGCCGTCGCCGGCCGCCGGTGTGCGGGCGGTGCCGATCCCCGCACCGACGGCGCCACCCAGGCCGGTGCGAGCGACGCCGCCGGATGCGGCAGCGCACGCGACGGCGGTCGACGCGACGGTGGCGCACGCGACGCCGATGGCGGCGGAGGCGACACGGGTGGCTGCGGACGCGACGCCACCGGTGGACGCGACAGCACTCGGCACGCCCGTGGATGAGACAGCGCCCGGCGCGCCTGCGCAGGTGACGGCGCCCGGGACGGCCGTGGATGTGACGGCCGCCGGGACACCTGCGGACGCGGCGGTGCACCCGACGCCGGTGGACGGGACGGCGCATCCGGCTCCGGTGGTGACGCGGTCGGCGGGCCCGCCGACCGCTGCGGCTGCGGCTGCGGCTGCGGCTGCGGCTGCCCAACGAGACGGGGCGGCGGCGCGGCAGGACGATGCGGCGGCGCAGCAGGCCGGTCCGGGGATCCGGCAGGACACTCCGGCGGCTCCGCCGGACTCGCGTTCGCCGGTCCACCCGGCCGGACCGCACGCGGCGCCGGAGGATCGACCCGCGACGGATCCGCAGCAGCCGGCGTCACCGCCCGGCAGGGCGGGTCCGGCAACCGAACCACCCCGGCCCGGCCGGGTCCTGCTGGTCGCCGCCGCCGTACTGGTCGCGCTCACCGCAACCGTCGTGCTCGTCTCCGTACTCGGGGACGAGCCGGGGCCGCGGCCTACGACCGGGGCGACGACCCCCGGACCGGACGGGACGCCGTCGCCGACCCCGGCCGGCACTCCGGCGCCCGGGGTGTCGACGGCCGGGCCAGCGTCCACGGTGGCCACGGGCGGGCAACCGGGTGCGGGGGACAATCCCAACATCCCGCCGCCGCCGATCAGCGAGGTCATGGCCCAGCTCTACCGGATCGTCGACGACGGGGTGGCGACGAACGAGATCCGGGACCACGCGGGAGTGGACCTGCGCAACCAGCTCCGCAACCTCCGGGCCGACTCCGGGGGCGCGACGGCGGATCTGGCCGGTCAGGTGTCGGTGCTGCGCGACAAGGTCACGGTCCGCCGTGACGAGGGCTCGATCTCACCCGAGTACGCCGAACTGCTCGACGCCGCCCTGCTCCGGCTGGCCAGGGCGGTGTGAGCCGGGCGGGCCCCGGCAGCCGGCGGTCGCGCCACCGAAACCTGTGGTACGCCGACCCGACGGTCTGGCACGCTGCCAACCATGGTCGCCCCTACGACACCGCCCCGCACCGTCGACGAACTCCGTGCGCTGCTCTCCGGCGGCGCGCGGCCGAAGTACCACTTCTTCTGGGGGCACCAACCGGGGCGCGTCGGCGCGACCGGATCCGGCTGTCTGAGCCAGTGGTGGCCCTCCCCGTTCCTGGTCGACGGCGTCCGGTACGCCACCGCCGAGCACTTCATGATGGCCGGCAAGGCCCGGCTGTTCGGCGACACCGCGATGGCCGACCAGATCCTCCGGGCACCGACCCCGGGCGCGGCCAAGGCGCTCGGCCAGCGGGTGCGCGGCTTCGACCAGGCGCGGTGGGACGAGTGCCGGTTCGACCTGGTCGTGGCGGGCAACGTGGCGAAGTTCGGCCAGCACTCCGACCTTCGCGACTATCTGCTCGGCAGCGGCGACCGGATCCTCGTCGAGGCCAGCCCGATCGACCGGATCTGGGGGATCGGGCTCACCGCCGACGATCCCCGGGCCGGTGACCCGGACCGGTGGCGCGGGCTCAACCTGCTCGGATTCGCGCTGATGTGGGCCCGGCACCAGCTCGCGGCCGCGACCGCGCCGGCACCGCCGGGCTGAACGGCACCGCCCGGACCGGCCGCACCGACACCGCCATGCTCACGGTCAACCCAGCCGGATCCGGTCGCCAGAGCTGTCGAAGAGCAACAGTTGGTCCAGGTCGACCGCGAGCGTGATCGACTCTCCGACCCGGGGCAGCACCGGCATGGGTACCCGGACCACCACCTCACCGGCGTCAACCGGTTCGCCCCGAAGCTCCGGGTCGTACACGGGATAGAAGCCGTACTCGGTGCGGGCGGTGGCGGGCGGCTGCTCGGGTCGAGGGTGCGGGATCATCCGGGCCAGCCGCTCCCGCACCGGGTGCCCGGTCGGCAGCTCGTCCGCGAGCAGCTCGGACAGGTGCTGGCCGCTGGTCGGATGGTCCAGGCTGGCCTGTGCCGACGGGGTCGACACCGTGTCGGTCGTCACGTGCACCAGCGCCTCGTGACCGAGGTTCTCGACCGCCCGGACCACGCCCCGCAGTACCGGCGCCGGGCTGGACGGGTCCGGCACCGGGCTGAGCGCGTCGGCCCGCAGTGCCAGGGTGACCCGCTCGGTATGCCGTTCGCGCAGCGGGCGTACCCGGGGATCCTCGGGCGGCAGCTCGATCAGTTGCGATCCGAGGTCGAGCAGCACGCCGCCGTCGGGCGCATAGACGGCGGCCTGCAACAGGTTCGCCCGGGGCGTACCGAGGAAGGCCGCGACGAAGAGGGTGTGCGGATCCCGGTAGACCTCGCCCGGCGGCCCGATCTGCTGGAGTCTGCCCCGGCGCAGCACCGCGACCCGGTCGGCCATGGTCATCGCCTCGACCTGGTCGTGTGTCACGTAGAGGGTGGTCATCTCCAGTCGCCGGGCGAGGGCGGCCACCTCGGTACGCAGCTCGGCGCGGAGCCCGGCGTCCACATTGGAGAGCGGCTCGTCGAGCAGGAAGGCCCGGGACTCCCCCGCCATCGCCCGCGCCATCGCCACCCGTTGCCGCTGCCCGCCGGAGAGCTGCCCCGGCCTCTTGTCGAGCAGACCGGTTATGCCGAGCTGGTCGGCGATCTCGGCGACCCGGGCTGACACGCCGGCCGGGGAGTCCGGGCCGAGGCTCAACGGGAAGCGGATGTTCTCGGCGACCGTCAGATGCGGATAGAGCGCGTAGTCCTGGAAGACCATCGACAGTTGCCGGTTGGGGCCGGGCCCGGCGGTCACCGGCTCCCCGTCGATCAGCACCCGGCCGCTGGTCGGCTCCTCCAGCCCGGCCACCAGCCGCAGGATCGTCGACTTGCCGCAGCCGGTCGGACCGAGCAGGGTGACGAACTCCCCGGACCCGACCTCGATGCTCACGTCGTCCACCGCGACCGTGCCGTCGGGGAACACCTTCGTCAGCCGGTCGGTGGCGATGCTGACCACGGCGACCACCTCCTGTCGCCATCGTCCGGGGCCGGCGGGGTACGCGCCAGTCCCGGTGCGCCGGACGGCCACGCGCGGTGCGCCGGACGGCCGGACCCGATGCGCCGGACGGCATAATGCCACGGCACCGCAGGGCGTGCTGTCCCGGCTCCCGAGGTAATCGGGGACCGGCTCCCGGGACCGGACCGGAGTCGGTTTCCGACGTGGGTCGGGGACCGGCTTCCGGACCGGGGCGCTGTGGTGGCGGGTCAGTAGGTGCTGTCGGTGGGCGGCGGATCGGCCCGTACCGTCCGGTCCATCCAGCCGTCGCCGTCGTCGTCGTACATCCGCTTCTCGAAGAAGCCGTCGCGGTTCTTGTCGTACTCGCTGATCTCGACCAGCCCGTCGGCGTCCAGGTCGTGCCCGACGAAGTCGGTACGGCCGTCCCGGTCGAGGTCGACCAGGATGTCCACCCCGCCGTCGGCCCGGCCCTGCAACGTGTGCCGGTCCCAGTCCCCGTCACCGTCGACGTCGACCCGGGTCCGGTAGCCCTCCGGTACGGCCGGCTCGGCGTCCGTACCGGGTAGTGGTCCGGCCGGTCCGAACCCCACCTCGGCCGGCGGTCCCGCCTCGGGGGCGGCCCCGAACCCGACCTCGGCCGCCGGCCCGAACCCGACCTCGGCACCGGCCAGCGCGGCGGCCAGCCCGTCGTCCGGGTCGGCGAGCGCGCCGGCCAGCCCGCCCGCCGGCTGCGCCAGCGCCCCGTCGGTGGCCGACCCGATCTCCCGGCCGATCTCGTCGCCGAGGCCGGTCAGCCCACCCACCGGTACGCCGGCACCGCGCTGCCCGACCGGCGCGGCACAGCCCGGCGCCTCGGCGAACGGGGATACTCCGGGGCCGGCGTTGGCCGCCGCTCCGAAACCCTGGGTCAGGCCCGATCCGGCGGCACCGGAACTCCCGGCCGGCCCGGGGCCGGCAGTGCCGATTTCCCCGACTCCGGGCAGCGCGCCGGCCAGCCCGGCGAGCGGGGTGAACATGCCGAACAGGCTCGACTGGTTGGCCCGGGTCTCGACGCCGTGCTGACCGCCCGCGCCGCCGCCGAGCTGGAGCTGGAGCAGCGCCAGCTCGTCGGCGTCGAGCCGGTAACCGGCCAGGGCGTTGACCGGATCCGCACCGAGCGCGGCGGCGAACGCCGGATCGGTGACCAGGCGTTCCAGCACCTCGTCGAAGTCACTCACGGTCGCCTCCTCAGCACGCCGGGTTCCTCAGGCTAGCCGTACTCCGCCACCGACGGACATCGCCCAGGTGGGCGGGTCAGGACGGTCAGTCCAACTCGGGCATGGGCACCGGTTGCGGACGGGGTCGGCAGGTGCCGCACTGGAGGGCGTCCTCCACCACCAGCCCCTCGGCCCGGCCACGCGCCTCCGAACGGTGCACCTGCAACAGGTACGGGCCGAACCGGGCATGGTCCTCGCAGACGCCGCGCCCGCAGAACCGACACCCACCCCGCGCCGCCTTCGGACAGAACCAACAGAGCACTGCGACTCCTCACCTGATGGTCACCTGGGTGCAGCCGGCCACGGTGATCGGGCTGCCCTGCACAGTGGACTCCGCCTTTTGACTGTCCGACGCCGTGACCCACACGTCGAGCGTGCCGCCCCGATTGTCCTGCCCGGAGAACGGCACCGGACCGATGGTGCCGTAGTAGGCGCCGTCCGGGGACATCCGGGCCGAGCCGCTGGCGAAGCCGCTCCAGTGCACGGTGACCACCAGGGACCGGCCCGAGTCCCGGTCGTCCGAGACGTTCACCACGGCCGTGGTGGTGGTCGGGTGTTCGGTGCAGCCGCCCGTCGCGGTCTGCTGGCTCAGCGTCCCGCCCGGGTCGCGCTGCCAACTGATCACAGGTGGACGGTTGGCGGGTGGCGTGGTCGGTGCGGCCGTGGTGGGTGGTGGCGTGGTGCGGGGTGGGGTCCGCGGCGGGCCGGTGGTGGTCGGGGTACTGCCCGGGGTGCTGGCGGTCTCGGTCGGGGTGCTGCCCCGAGTGGTCGGGGTCGGCCCGGGAGTGCCCGGCGACGCGGACGGAGACGGCGTCGGCGAGGGGGTCGGGACCGGCGTAGCGGGCGTCGTCGACCCGGGGTCGCCCGGAGTACCGGTCGGGGAGGACCCGGTGCCGTCCGGTGTCGTACCGGCACCGCAGGTCAGCGGGCGTCGGTTCTCCGGCTGGCGTACCCCGGTGACCCGTACCTCGCCGGTGGAGACCTCGATGCCCCGGGTCCAGGCCGCGTACCGGGCCGCTCCGCGGTTGCCGATCCCACCGCCGGTCCGGTCCACCAGCAGCGACAGCGGGGCGAAGGCGCTGCTCGGGCTCTCGGTGTCGGCGAGCATCCGGCCGGTGTCCAGGGTCAGCCGGCCGTGCGGGGTGACGGTACGCACCCCGTCGCTCCAGAGTGGACCGAGTACCGCCCGGGAGCCGGCGCAGAACACCGCCGTGGCGCCGCCCCGGAAGGTGAGTACGGCGCGGGACCGGGCCGGTACCCGGATCTGGTCGCCCTCGGAGACGTAGCGCCGGTCCCCCTCGGCCAGCCGCACGGTCTGGCCGTCCACGGTCGCGTCGACCCGACCCTGGTCGGCGTGCAGCAGCGCCCGGTCGCTGGGCATCTCCGCCCAGGCCGGGCCGGGGATCAGGTTGCTCGCCGCGCTGAGCAGGGCCAGCAGCAGGAGGAGCAGGACCAGCCACCAGAGTTTCCGCTCGAACCGGCGGTCCACGTCGGGGTCCGCGTCGGGCGGCGGCGGTCCGGGTGGCGCGGCCAGCGGCGGATAGCCCCCGTCGGGATGTACGCCGGCCCGGGGCGCGCTGCCCGGCGTACCGGGCTCGGCCGGCGGAGGCGTCGTGCCCGGGGTGCCGAAGAGCAGCGGCAGGCCGGTGACGGCCGGCAGCGCCCAGACCCGGACCGGCGTACGGGCGGTGGCCACCGTGCCCGGCTCGCCCTCCCCGGCGGGGCCGATCAGGGTCCCCCGGCGGAGCTGCGTCCCGTCCGGCAGCTCGATCACCCCGGACTCGACCACCACCGCGTCGTTCGGCCCGGCGAGCACGATCGGGTCACCGGCGGCGACCGCCGACACCCGGGCTCCGGCGACCAGGCCCAGCCGGTCCTCGTGACTCAGCCCGCGCAGCGCCGGCGCCTCGGCGAACAGCGCCTCGGCCTCGGCCCGGTCGGCGGGTGGCGGGCCGGGCAGCGGCCCGACCCCGGCGACCACCGCCGAGGTGGGCAGTCCGAGCAGCACGGTCCCGGCGGTGTGCCAGTCGAGGGCCGCCGGCGTCCCGGTGAGCGCGCTGGCCAGCCCGATCACCCCACCCGGGCCGAGCCGCTGCCGGACCAGGCCACCCGGGTCGCCGGGTCGCCGGCCCTCCATCGCGCCGTCGACCACCAGGAAGACCGTCGACTGCGCGGCACCGGCGAAGACGAGCTGCGATCCGCTCCGCGGCCGTACCCAACGGGACCGCTGGGCCAGCTCGGTCAGGGTCGCCTCGGGCAGCCGGCCCAGCGGCGAGTTCCGCAGCGCGTCCAGTCGCCGGGGCAGGTCCAGCCGCTGCCGCCGCTCCGCCAGACCGGCGCGTACCCGCCGGACCCGCCGGGCGAGCCAGCCGGCGGCCAGGTAGACCAGCGGGGCGGCCAGGCCGGCGATCACGGCGGCCAGCAGCAGCCGGGCTGGCCAGCCGGACCGCCACAGCCCGAGCACCAACCCGGCGACCCGGTCGGTCCAGATCCGCCAGCCGAGGTTGACCGCGATGACCACCCAGAGCACGGCCAGGGTGCCGTACAGGGCGACGATCCGGCCCTCCCGGTCCAGTTGCGCCCAGCTCGGCGGCCGGCGGCGCAGCCGGGCCAGCACATGGGACAGGCCACGGGCGCGCAGGTTGGGAATCTCCAACCAGTCCATCAGCAGGTAGTAGCCGTCCAGCGCGAGGAACGGGTTGAGGTTGAACAGCGCGTTCAGATACCAGGCGAAGGCGAGCTTGAACGTCCACGGCGCCCACTCCGGCACCAACAGGCCGGCGAGCTGGGCGAGACCGGCCAGGATCAGCCCGGCCGCCGGGCCCGCCGCCGTGGTGAGCATCCGGGCCCGACGACCGGCCATCCAGACGTCGGTGGTGTCGACGAAGACAGACGGGATGCCGAAGTAGACCAGGAAGCCGGCGGCCGGTACCCGGCGTCCGGCGTGCTTGGTGGCGAGCGCGTGACCCAGCTCGTGGCAGGCCAGCGCGAGTACGTTCAACCCGACCAGCACCGCCGCGCCGGCCGCGTACGAGCCGTCGGTGAGGAACAGCGACTGGTCGCCGGCCCACCACGTCCAGCCGAACAGCAGCAGCCCGGTCACCGCCACCGCGCCGAGCAGCCCGGCGGCGACCCGGGTGAAGAGCAGCCGCCCACCGGCCCGGTAGGCGAGATCGACCAGCCAGTCGATGTCGGCCACCACCGTGCGCTGTCCCTTGGCGGCGGCGACCAGCCCCCGGCCCAGCCGCAGCGGCCAGGGCCGACGGTGCACCCGATCCAGCGGCCGGAACGCGTCCACCGGCAGCTCGGCCAGCATCCGGTTGCCGGCCAGGTCGGCGACGACCCGGGTGACCTGGTCCGGGGCGAGCCGGCCGGCGATCCGGGCGAACTCGGCGACCAGCCGGGCGACCGTACGGGACCCGTCCATCAGCTCGGCCAGCCGCCACTCCTCAGGGGAGAGTCGCAGATAGCAGGCGTCGCCCCGGGAATCCGGCGAGCGGAGCATCACGTACGCGACCCCGCGTACCGAGACCAGCTCGGCGCGCTCGATGCCGGGGCGCAGTACCGGACGGGCCCGGGCCGGGTTCAGCCGCTCGACGACGGCGGTCCACAGCCCCGAGTCGGCCGGTCCCAGCGGTCTGCCCGGGGCACGGCCGGCCAGGGCCTCCCAGACGCTCACCCGGCTCTCGACGACAGCCACCGACCCCTGCCCTCCGCGTCCCGCTGCGGCATGCAGAGTAAGGCGTTCGATGCCACCCTGACGCGCCTGCGTCCACTACCCGACGCAGAGCGTGGCTCAGGTCGTACCCGAAATCAAGCGGTGGCCACGGCGACGGCGGCCGGACCCGGCGGTGTCACCAGGCGACGGTCGGTGCCGACGCCGGCCGGACCGGCGGTTCGAGGCCCGGCTCGACGACGGCCCGGTAGACCCGCTCGTAGTCCCCGGCCATCCGCTCGGCGGAGAACTCCCGGCGGACGTGCGCCACGCAGGCCCCCGGATCCAGCCGGGACACCTCCCGCAGCGCCGGCCCCAGCTCGGACGGGTCTTCGCAGATCAGCCCGGTCTCACCGTGCCGGATCAGCTCCGGCACGGCTCCGCGGTCGAGCGCGACCACCGGGGTACCGGTGGCCATCGCCTCCACCATCACCATGCCGAACGGCTCCTCCCAGCGGATCGGCATGATCAGGCAGCGGGCGGCGAGCAGCAGCCGCACCGTGGCGTCCCGGTCCGGGTTGCGCAGCACCGTCACGTCCGGGCCGAGCATCGGCTCGACGACCTGTTCGAGATAGCGGCGCTCGGACCGCTCGTCGCACTTGCCGGCCAGCACCAGCGGCAGGCCGGCGGCCCGGCACGCCTCGATGGCCAGGTCCGGGCCCTTGTCGGCGCTGAACCGGGCGAGCCAGAGCACCGGGCCCATCCCCGGCGCCGACTTGGTCACCAGGTTGCCGGTCGAGATTCCGTTGTGCACGGTGGCGACCCAGGGCAGTTCCGGAGCCAGCCGGCGCTGGGTGTGCGAGATCGCCACCAGCCCGACCTTCGGGTCGACGTCGGCGAGCACCTCCCGCAACTCGCCGGTCGGCTTGCCGTGCACGGTGGCGATCGTCGGCACCGACCGGTCGGCGGCGTACGGGCCGACGGTGGTGTGGTCGTGCACGATGTCGAACGACTCCGGCGAAATCATCCGGTTGACCCGGGTCAGGTGGGCCAGCTCCGGCAGGGTCTGGCCCAGCCGGTGATGCTGCAACTCCGGGACGGTCCCGACGAAGTGCGCCGCGGTACCCGTCCCGGTCCCCGCGCCGAAGAGGGTCACCTCGTGCCCCTTTGCCGCCAGCCCGTCGACCAGGGCCGAGCAGACCTGCTCCAGGCCGCCGTAGCCGGGCGGCGGCAGCTCGTACCAGGGCGGGACGATCATCGCGATGCGCAGCCGGCGTTCCGGCTGTGCCCGCTCGGACGGGTTCGTGCTCACGGAGGGGTCCTCCCCTCGGGGCCGGCCGGTCGGATGGTCGCCGTCCGGCGCCGCGGATCGACGTGGAAGCTTCTTCTGCCCGCGGTCGGCCCGGGCCGACCCGGATCAGGTCGCGAGGAGGCCGACACGGGTCAGGTCGCGAGGCGGAGCCGCATCTCGACCTCGCCCACCCCGGGCGCGGCCCAGGCCACCCGCTCCGCCTCCTCCCGCTCCAACCACGACCGCACCTCGCCGGTGAGCACCACGGTCCCCTCGTCGACATCGATCTCGATCAGGTCGGCGTCGATGTCGATCCGCCGGGCGAGAGCGCTGCGGAGGTCCCGTTTGAGGTCCTCCTCGTTCAGGTCGCCGGCCGGCGCCACGGCGATCAGGTTCGTCACCCCGCGTACCCCGGTCAGCCGGCGTACCGCCCGCTCGGCGGCGCGCTTCTGGTAGCCCCGCTCGACCTCGCCGCGCAGCGTCAGCCAACCGTTGGCGGCGGTCACCTGGATCCGGTCGACCGGCACGAAGGCGTCCCACTCCAGGGCCCGGCTCGCCGCGGTCGCGATGTCGGTGTCGGTGCGCTCGGCCGTGCCCGGCAGGCGTACCTCGATGTCGTTGGCGACCGCCCGGTTGCCCCGGATCCGGTGCGCGATCCGCTCCGCGGCCCACTTCTTGGCGTAGCTGTCCACCCAGCCGGTCAGGGTCACGATGCCGCTGGAGACCGACACACCCACCTCGCTGGCCCGTACCCGGGCGTCCCAGGCGAGCTCGGCCAGCACGTCACGCTGGATGTCAGTGTCGCTGCGCGCCATGGTCGCGGTACTCATCGCCGCTCCTCCCCGGGTCCTCGCGGTCACCGACCCACGGTCGAGACCCGAGTCCGTGCCTGCCAGACCAACCCCGATATTCGCCCCGCTCCGGGTGAGCCGGGCTCACCTGGAGCAGGTGAAGCGGGGCGAGGATCCGAGCCGGGGCCGGGGCCGGGGCCGGGGCGGGAGCGGCGGAGCGGCGGGTGCCGGGGACAAGGGGGAGCGGCGGGCGACCTGACCAACCCCCTTGGTCACGTCGCCCGCCGCTCTGGGGAGGAGGCTTGACTTCCGTCCTGCGGAAGGGTCTGCCCCGAAAGCGTACGGTCGCTCTTTCCTTACGACGTTTCGGCGAGCGTCACGGTTGCCGTCTTTTCGACTCCGTTTCGGGTGTACGTCACCTGCACCTGGTCACCCACCTTGCCGGCCTGTACGGCACCGACCAGATCGTCGGCGTCGCCGATCTTCGTGTCGCCGAACTGGGTGACCACGTCGCCCTGCTGGAGGCCGGCCTGGGCGGCCGGGCTGTCCGGCACGACACCGCTGATCAGTGCCCCGCCGTTCTCCGCCGGGGTGACCTGGACCCCGAGCGACGGGTGGCTGACCTTCTCGCCGCGCTGGAGCGCGCCTGCGACCGCCGTGGCCTTGTTGCTCGGGATGGCGAAACCGACGCCGATGTTGCCGCTGCCCTGGCCGGCGGTGAGGATCGCGGTGTTGATGCCGATCACCTCCGCCCTGGTGTTGACCAGCGCGCCGCCGGAGTTGCCCGGGTTGATCGGGGCGTCGGTCTGCAACAGGCCGGAGATCGAGCTGGCGGCGCCCTGCTGCTGCGGCTGCTCGAACGGGTTCTGCGGCTGCTCGCCCTCGCCACCGGACCGGATGGTCCGGTCCCGGGCGCTGATGATGCCGGCGGTCACCGACCCCTGCAGGCCGAGCGGGCTGCCCAGCGCCAGCACCTGGTCGCCGATCTGCATCGCGTCGCTGTCGCCGAACTTCGCGGGGGACAGCCCCGAGACACCCTCGGCCTTCACCACGGCCAGGTCGGTCTTCGGGTCGGTGCCCATCACCTTGGCGTCGGCGGTCTTGCCGTCGGCGAAGAACACCTTGACGGTGCCGCCGTTGGCGCTGGCCACCACGTGGTTGTTGGTCAGCACGAAGCCGTCGGCGCTCATCACCACGCCCGAGCCCTCGGTGTTCTTGGTGCTGATCGACACCACGCTGTCCTGCACCTGCGCGGCGATCTTCGGCAGGTCGGCCGCGTTGATCACCGGGGCCGCCGTGTAGGTCCGGTTGGTCACCGACGGCGAGTCGTCCAGCGCCGTCGCGATGGCCCCGCCGGCGAGCCCGGAGCCGACCATCAGGGCCAGCGCGGCAACTCCGACCGCCACCGCCTTACCGACCCGGCCACCGGAGGAGGCCGGTGCGGGACTGCCCGGGGTGGCCCAGGGCGGCGGCACCGGGCCGCCGAGGTGCGGCGGCTGGGGCGGCGCCCCGGCTCCGGGGTGACCCGGCGACCATGCCGAGTGGGGCTGGCCGGTGGTCGGCGCCTGCCACGGGCTGCCGCCGGCCTGCGCCGGAACGCCACCGGTCCGACCGGTCGGGGGGAAGCTGTACGGCTGGCCAGAGGCGGGCGCCGTGCCGTACGGGCCGGTGCCGTAGGGCTGGCCGGAGGCGGGCGCGGCGGCGTAGGGGTTGCCGCCGTAGGGCTGTCCGGAGGCTGGGGCGCCACCGTAGGGCTGGCCCGCGGCCGGCGCGCCCGCGTACGGCTGGCCGGAGGCCGGCACCCCGCTGTGGGGCTGCTCGGCGGTCGGCCTCGTCGCTCCGTACGCCCCGGCGCCGTAGGGGTCGGCGGCGGGCTGTACGGCGGTCGCCGGCTCGGACCGGTCGCCGGACGGGGTGCCGTCCGAGGCACCGGTCGCGGCGAAGCTGGCGGTCGAGTCGGTCGAGCCGGCGGGGCTGGCGGCGGCCGGGGTGGCCGCGTCGGCGGTGGAGGCGCCGGAGTCGGACTGCCCGCGGTCGTCGCGCGGCAGCTCGGCGGTGGGGTGCGAGTGCTCGCGGTCGGCGGTCACCGGCCGCCGCTGCGGGTCGGTCTCGAAGTCGCTCATGTCCTTACCTTGCCCCCTCGCTCTGCGACGTACCTGGAGCCCGCCTGGATATTGGCTGAGAATTACTCTACGTCGATTGATTCGGCGATTTCCGGTTCCTCGGCGGCCTCCGGTTCCTCGGTGACCTCCGGTGCGCGCGGCAGCCGGACCCGGAAGGTCGCGCCGCCGCCCGGGGTGTCAACCACCTCGACGCTGCCGTTATGCCCCGCCACCAGGGCCGCCACGATGGCCAGGCCGAGCCCCGTGCTGACCCCACCGCCCGCCTGGCGGGTCCGCGCGGCGTCCGCCCGGTAGAACCGCTCGAAGACCCGCTCGGCCTGCTCCGCCGAGAGCCCCGGGCCGGTGTCGGCGACCTCGATCACCGCATCCTCCCGCTCGGCTCGTAACCGCAGCGTCACCGCCGCCTCCGGCGGGGTGTGGGTGAGCGCGTTGGTCATCAGGTTGCCGAGCACCTGCCGCAGCCGGGCGTCGTCGCCGAGCACCACCAGCGAGCCGGCCCCCGGCTCGATCTCCAGGCTGATGGAGCGGTCCGGCGCGACCACCTTGGCGGCCTGCACCGCGTCGCTGGCCAGCACCGGAAGCTCCACCGGCGCCAGGGTGAGCGGCCGTTCCCGGTCGAGCCGGGCCAGCAGCAGCAGGTCCTCGACGAGCAGGCCCATCCGGGCCGCCTCGTCCTCGATCCGGCGGATCAGCCGGGCGGTGTCCTCGGGCGAGCCGGCGGCGCCCTGCCGGTACAGCTCGGCGAAGCCCCGGATGGTGGTCAGCGGGGTACGCAGTTCGTGCGAGGCGTCCGCGATGAACTGCCGCATCCGCTCCTCGGAGCGCAGTGCCCGGGACTCCGACGCCTGGGCGGCGATCGCGGCGTTGCGGGCCGCGGTCGCCGCGCTGCGGGCGTTCGCCTCGGCCGCCCGGGCGGCCGACTCCGAGGCCGCCCGCGCGGTGAAGGCCACCTCGATCTGGCTGAGCATCGTGTTCAGCGCCCGGGACAGCCGGCCGAGTTCGGTTTTCGCCTCGACCTCACCCGGTTCCGGATCGGGTACCCGTCTGGACAGGTCTCCGCCGGCGATGGCCGCCGTGGTCCGCTCGATCTCCACGAGTGGTTTCAGGCTGGTACGCACGATCGCCGCCCCCGCCGCGGCGAGCGTGATCAACACCGAGCCGCCGACCAGTACGTCGATCCAGATCAGTTCCTTGACCGCCAGATCGACGTCGGTGAGGTGCTGCCCGACCGCCAGGTAGGTGCCGCTCGGCCACTGCACCACCATCATCCGCCAGCGGAACCTGTGGTCGATCGACGAGACGGTGAAGAAGTCGCCCCCGGCGTGCCGCTCGTACCAGGTGGCGTCGTCGAGGGCGGGCAGGTTGTTCTCGTTCAGGGTCCGGTCGTAGAGCGGATTGAAGATGCCGACCTCCCGGTCGGCCCGCACGATCAGGTAGTCGGTCGGCAGCGCGCCGCGGCCGGCCGCCACGTCGTCGTAGAGCCGCTGGACCTCCTGCGCGTTCGCGTCGCGGGCGAAGCTCGCCAGTTCGTCGTCGATCCGGCCGACCAGGTAGCTGCGCAGGAAGAAGGCGGTCATCACGCTGATCACCACCAGCGCGGCGGCGACCAGGACGAGTACGGCGGCGACCAGCTTGACCCGTAGCGGCGTGGCGCGGAGCCGCCCCTTCAGCGGCAGGGCGACATTCACGCCGCCGGCTTGCGGAGCACGTACCCGACCCCGCGCAGGGTGTGGATCAGCCGGGGCTGGGTAGTGTCGATCTTGCGCCGCAGGTAGGAGATGTAGGACTCCACGATGTTGTCGTCGCCCCGGAAGTCGTAGTTCCAGACGTGGTCCAGGATCTGTGCCTTGGAGAGCACCCGGTTGGCGTTGAGCATCAGGTAGCGCAGCAGCTTGAACTCGGTCGGCGAGAGCTGCACCCGCTTGCCGGCCCGGTGCACCTCGTGGGTCTCCTCGTCCAGTTCCAGGTCGGCGAAGGTGAGCCGGGAGGGCGCGTGCTCGCCGGTGGCGGTACGCCGCAGCACCGCCCGGATCCGGGCGGTCAGCTCCTCCAGGCTGAACGGCTTGGTGACGTAGTCGTCGCCGCCCAGGGTCAGCCCACGGATCTTGTCGTCGGTCGCGTCCCGGGCGGTGAGGAAGACCACCGGGGTACGGGTACCGCCCTCGCGGAGCAGCCGGATCACCTCGAAGCCGTCGAGGTCGGGCAGCATGACGTCGAGCACGACCAGGTCGGGTCGCCGCTCCTTCGCCGCGCTGACCGCCGCGCTCCCACTGGTGGCGGTGGCCACGTCGAAGCCGGCGAATCGCAGACTGGCGGAGAGCAGCTCGAGAATGTTCGGGTCGTCCTCCACGACGAGTAGCCGTGCCTCGCTCTGCGTTGTCGCTGCCATCTGGCCATCATCCGCGCCTCCGCTGCGGCTCGGCTGAGCATCCCCTGAAAACTTTCTGAGAGCGCCCGAACAGCCTCCGCTCGCCACGGAGCAGCGCCAGCCGAGCAACCGGCGGAGCGGCCAGCAGCGCCAGCCGAGCAACCGGCGGAGCGGTTGCCGGGATCAGCGGAGCAGCCGGCGCAGCCCGTCCAGCGCGCCGTGCAATACCCGGGCCGCCGTACGCAACTGGGTCTCGGTGAACCTGCCGCTGCGGGCCAGCGCCCGCACCTCGGTGACGAAGAGCAGCAACTGCCGGTCGAACTCGGCGCCCGGGTCGTCCCCCTGTGCCGCCGACCAGCCGCCCGGCGGCTGCTCCCCGGCACGCGCCCCCGCCGACCAGCCGCCCGGGATCCACTCCTCGGCATGCTGCCCCGCCGACCAGTCACCGCCGGCCGCCGCGGCACCCGACGCCGCGCCCGGGTACGCCGCACCCGGGGCGGACCGCCGGTCACCCCGGCGGCTCTCCCGGGCGGCCGCCCGAAGCTCCTGCTTCAGGTCGCGCACCGAGCCGCGTACCTCGGAACGGATCTCACCGGCCAGTTTCGCCAGGTCGGAGACCGAGGCGCGGATCTCCGACTCCAGACTGGCCACCTCGTCGGCGCGCTGCCGCAGTTCGGCCCGGCCCGCCTCGGTGATCTGGTAGACCTTCCGGCCGCCGACGGCGTCGTGCGTGACCAATCCCTCCGCCTCCAACCGGGCGAGGCGGGGATAGATGGTGCCGGCGCTCGGCGCGTACAGGCCGAGGAAGCGCTCCTCCAGCAGCCGGATCAGCTCGTAGCCGTGCCTCGGCCCGTCGTCCAGGAGCTTGAGCAGATAGAGCCGGAGCCGGCCGTGGCCGAACACCGTCGTCATCTCGCCCTCACTCCGCCGACCGCCGGGTCAGCAACACGGTGCTCCCGGACATAGTGGTGGCGCGGAGACTACCGCCCCCGGCGCCGAGGGTCCCCCGGCGGTCGCTGGACAAGCGCGGCGCGATGCCCACCTCAAGCTGGGTGAAGTCCGTGGTGATCCGCCCCGAGGTGGTGTGCAGGTGCACGTCGAGGTCGCTCTCCTCGGGTATCCGTACCGTCACGCTGCCCGAGGTGGCGCCGAGCTCGATCTCGCTCCGGCCGGGGTTGCCCAGGTCGCAGGTGATCGCCCCGGAGACCGTACTGGCCCGGACCCGTTCGGCGGTCCCGTCGGCCAGGATCAGCTCACCGGAGACCGTCTCCATGGTTCGGACGACGAGCTGGTCGACCGAGTCGGTGAGGGTCAGCCGGCGCGGCCCGTCCACGGTCCAGCTCGGCATGGCGACTCCCCTGGTGCTGGCCGGTCCGGCCGGCGGGAGGCGCGGGCACGGACGGCGGACGTGCGTACTGCCACGATAACGCGATACATCGCGTTTCCGGAACGCCCGCCCGGCCGACCCGGCAGCGTTGTCAGGCCGCCAGCTCCAGGGGCACCCCGCCGGCCGGACGCTCTGGCGGGCCGGCTGGACCGGCCGCCCGCACCGCCGCCTCGGCCGCCGCGGCGAGCCGTCGACGGTCCGCCGGGCCGTCGAACCACGGCTCGTCGACCACGGTCAGGGTCACCACCAGGCCGCGCAGCGCCAGCACCCGGCGTACCGAGGTGTAGAGGCTCTCCTCTGCCAGGAAGGCCGCCGCCGTGGTGTCGACGGCCCGGACCTGGCCGGTCGCCGCACCGACCGCCGAGGCACCGGTCGGGCCGACCGTCGAGGCACCGGTCGGGCCGACCGGTGTACCGGTCGCGCGGCGGCCGGCGGAGAACTCGATGCGGTAGCCGAGATGCACCGGTACCACCGGGGCCGCCACGTCGACGGCGGCCTGGAACATGGCCGGGCGGAACCGGATCGTCCAGCCACAGCTTCCGGCCGCCCGCGGTACGCCGCACCAGGTCGTACCCTCCGGAAAGACCGCGACGACCCCCTCGGCGCGGAGCACCTCCGCCACCTCGGCCACGGTCTGCGGGAGGGTGCGCGGCCGGGTCCGGTCGATGAAGATGGTGCCGCCGAGCGCCGCCAGCGGCCCGATCAGCGGCCAGCTCCGCACCTCGTGCTTGGCCAACAGCCGGGCCGGGGTCACCGCGAGGATCGCGACCACGTCGAGCCAGGAGACGTGGTTGGCCACCAGCAGCGCCCGCCGCAGCGGCGGCCGGCCCCGCACGTCGAGCCGGATCCCACCGGCCCGCAACACGGTACGGGCCCAGGCCCGCCCGGCGACCTCCCGGCCGGACCGGGGAAGCACCGGCAGTACCGGCAGCAGCAGAACGCCGAAGAGCAGGGCCCCGACCAGCGCCACCAGCCGACCGAGTTGGCGCGGCCCGGAGGCCCTCGGCAGCTGGCCCGGGTCGGGCAGGCAGTCCGGCCCGCAGATCGAGTGCGGCCGCCAGAGTGATCCACCGGTGTGCAGCGACCGGCCCGGGACCGTGCGGGTGCGGGTGTTCACTGAACCTTTTCCAACCTGAACCGCGCGGCGCTCACACACCGCGTCGGACCTCGCCCTCCGACGACCGCAAGGGGAGGTGGAAAAAGGTTCACTGGTCCGGACCGAGGAAGTGCCGGCGGTACCGGCCGGGCATCCGGTCCATCGAGAGCAGGACGTAGAAGTCGGCCACGTCGAACTCCGGGTCGTACGCGGGCTCCCCGCAGACCCAGGCGCCCAGCCGCAGGTAGCCGCGGAGCAGCGGCGGCATCGCCACCCGGCCCCGGGCGGCGGCCGGCGCCCCGGACGGTACCTCCGCCTCGGCGGCCGCCAGCGCGGCCGCGCCGGCCGGCTCGGCCAGCCAGGGCCGGTGTGGCCGGACCCGCATCGGCGGCGGCGACAGGTTCCGGCGCCGGACCTCCGACCAGACCCCGACCGCCGTCGCTCCGGCGTCGTCCAGCGGCACCGAGGTGCAGCCGGCGAGCCAGCGCAAACCGCGCAGTTGGAGGTAGCGGGCGATCCCCGCCCACATCAGGTTGATCACGGCACCGGTCCGGTGCGCCGGGTCGACGCAGGACCGGCCGATCTCGACGAGCTCGTCGCGCAGCGGTGCGAGCGGGGAGAGGTCGAACTCGCCCTCGGCGTACCGGCGACCGGCCCGGGCGGCCCGGTCCGGCGTCAGCATCCGGTACGTGCCGACCACCGCACCCGACTCGTCCTCCCGGACGACGAGGTGCTCGCAGTACGGGTCGAACTCGTCGATGTCGAGCCCGGTCACCGGCGAGTGGAGGTTCGCGCCGAACTCTTCGACGAACACGGTGTGCCGGAGGCGCTGTGCGGCGGCTACCTGCGACGCGCTGTCGGCGATCAGCAGGGTGTATCCGCTGGTCCCGGTTCGTGCCGGGGCGGTGAGCAGAACGGCCATGGTCTCTGTGTAGGCCCCCGGACTGCCCTGGACGTGTCGACCGACGGCCGACGGCGTGTCGATCCGGTGAACGGGATGTGGTATCAGCCCGGCACGGCCGGCTTCGCGTGCCGCCCCCCCCCGGCAGCTCGCCCGAACTGGTAGATTCGCCCCTCCTCCCCAGATGCCGCGCGGCTCGTGCTGTAGGAGGACGGGCTCCTGCCCAGGTATGACAACCGGTTCCGCAATCATTCCGATTGACCGCGCGGCCCACAATGTCGACGCTGGGTGACGGCGTGGCCGGCACGGCGGCGCCTCACGGAGGGGAGAGAGATGTCTGACGGGCGGTTAAGCCCAACAGCCGGAAGTGGCCAGATAGTGGTCTCCGGTCTCACGAAGGTCTATCGCAATGTCCGAGCGGTCGACGATCTGTCGTTCACCGTCGAGCCGGGCCGGGTGACCGGCTTCCTGGGGCCCAACGGTGCCGGCAAGACGACCACACTGCGGATGCTGCTCAACCTTGTCACTCCGACGGCGGGCACCGCGACGATCGGCGGCGCCCGCTACGCCGACCTGTCGCAGCCGATCCGGCACGTCGGCGCGGTGCTGGAGGCGTCGAGCGCGCACAAGGGCCGCACCGGGATCAACCACCTGCGGGTGACCTGCGCCGCAGCCGGGCTGCCGAAGCAGCGGGCCGACGAGGCGCTGGCACTGGTGGGGCTCACGCCGGCGGCGAAGCGGAAGTTCAAGGGCTACTCGCTCGGCATGAAGCAGCGGCTCGGCATCGCCGCCGCGATGCTCGGCGACCCCCGGGTGCTGATCCTCGACGAGCCGGCCAACGGGCTCGACCCGGAGGGCATCCGGTGGATGCGCGGCTTCCTCAAGGCGCTCGCCGCCGAGGGGCGTACGGTGCTGGTCTCCAGCCACCTGCTCTCCGAGATGCAGCTACTCGCCGACGACGTGGTGATCATCGCCGCCGGCAAGCTGGTCCGGCAGGGCCGGGTCGACGAGGTGGTCGGCTCGATGGCGCAGACGGGCCGGGTCCGGGTCCGGACCCCGCAGAGTGACGAGCTGACCACGGCGCTGACCGACAACGGTGCCCGGGTGACCCGGGGCGACGACGGCGTGCTCCTGGTCGAGGGGACGGACGCCCCGGCGGTGGGCCGGGCCGCACTGGCGGCAAAGGTCGAGCTGCACGAGCTGACCACGGAGCGACCCGACCTCGAAGGGGTCTTCCTGGAGCTGACGGCCGGAAAGGCGGGGATCCGATGAACCTGGTCCGATCCGAGCTGCTGAAGATCCGTACGACGAACACCTGGTGGGTCTTCGGGCTCATCACGCTGCCCCTGTGGGGCCTGACCCTGTTGATCAACTACTTCCAGTCCCAGGCGCTGCTCGACCCGGCCAGCGTCGGGGTACCGGAGGCCGACGCGCAGGACGCGCAGTTCCAGGCGGCCGGTGAGCACGTCAACATCGCGGCGAACCTCTACACCAACGGCCAGTTCTTCGGCGTACTGATCGTGATGCTGCTGGGTGTACTGGTGGTGACGAACGAGTTCTTCCACCAGACCGCCACGACGACCTTCCTGACCACGCCGCACCGCACCGCCGTGGTGGTGGCGAAGCTGGTCGCCGCCGGCATCCTCGGGCTGATCTTCTGGGTGATCACCACCGGACTCAACCTGATCTTCACCCCGCTGATCCTGGGCAGCCTGGACGTGTCGAGCCAGCTCGGCGAGGGCGCCATCTGGCAGGCGATCGGCCTGAACGGGCTGGCGTACCTGCTCTGGGCCGTTTTCGGGATCGGGTTCGGGGTGCTGATCCGCAGCCAGATCGGCGCCACCGTCACGGCGCTGCTGGTCTACCTGGCCGGTTACATCGGGGCGATCATCGTGCTGGGGATCCTGGCCGACCGGTTCGGCGACTGGATCAACAACCTTCAGTTGATCGTCCCGTCGCTCGCCTCTCAGTTGATGGCGACCGGCACCGACCTGCCGGGCAGCCCGCCCCGGTGGGCGGGTGCGCTGGTCATGATCGCGTACGCCGTGGTGACCGGCACGATCGGCACGTTGATCATGCGCAAGCGGGACGTCTCCTGACCCTGCGGACAGGATCGTCGGATCGTCGGAACCCGGTCGGGGTCAGTGGCCCCGGCCGGGTTCCGGCGTTACCGAACGACCGACAACTCGCAAAACCTGTGAAACGCGACACGGGCCCGATGCGACAATGCTGTCGGTTACCGCACGGCGTAGCCTTGGACCCGTCTTTCGACGCAGCCCCCCGGACCGGGTGGCAGGAGACCGCGTGACACACAACCCGCGTGAAAGAGGCGATTACCGGCCGTGTCGACCCAGCAGACTTCGCAGGAAAATCCACTGGCGGGGTTCGGCCCCAATGAGTGGATCGTCGAGGAAATGTACCAGCGTTACCTCGCCGACCCCGCCAGCGTCGATTCAGCCTGGCACGACTTCTTCGCCGACTACCGACCCGCGGCCGGGCAGCCCGGCCCGGACGGTGGCGACGCCGGTGACGCCACGGTGACCGGCGCCAAGGGCCGCTCCGGCACAGCCGTCGAGCAGCCCCCCGCGACCGCACGCACCTCCGCGAAGACCGAGACCGCGCCGGCCACCCCGGCGCCGGCCAAGCGCAGCACCCCGGCGCCGGACGGCAAGGCCGCTGCCCCGGCGAAGCCGGCCGCGAGTGCACCGAAGGCCGCCGCGCCGAGCCCCGCCGGCAAGGGCGCTGCCCAGCCCGCCGGCGCCCAGACCACCCCGCTGCGCGGCGTGGCCGCCCGGATCGTGCAGAACATGGACGCCTCGCTGGCGGTGCCGACCGCGACCAGCGTCCGCGCGGTCCCGGCCAAGCTGCTGGTGGACAACCGGATCGTCATCAACAACCACCTCGCCCGGGGCCGGGGCGGCAAGGTCAGCTTCACCCACCTGATCGGCTGGGCGCTGATCAAGGCGCTCGCCGAGCACCCGGAGATGAACAACTCCTTCGCCGAGGTCGACGGCAAGCCGGCACTGGTCAAGCCGGAGCACGTCAACCTGGGCATCGCGATCGACCTGGCCAAGCCGGACGGCTCGCGCACCCTGGTGGTGCCGTCGATCAAGGCCGGCGAGCAGATGGACTTCCGGCAGTTCTGGCAGGCGTACGAGGACATCGTCCGGCGGGCCCGGCGCAACGAGCTGACCATGGAGGACTACGGCGGTACGACGATCTCGCTGACCAACCCGGGCGGGATCGGCACCGTGCACTCCCAGCCGAGGCTGATGGTCGGCCAGGGCACCATCATCGGGGTCGGCGCGATGGAATACCCGGCGCCGTACCAGGGGATGTCCGAGGAGACCCTGGCCGAGCTGGCGGTCAGCAAGATCATCACGCTGACCAGCACGTACGACCACCGGATCATCCAGGGCGCGCAGTCCGGCGAGTTCCTCAAGACCATCCACGAGCTGGTCCTCGGCGAGCACGGCTTCTACGACGAGATCTTCACCTCGCTGCGCATTCCTTACGAGCCGGTGCGCTGGATGCGGGACGTGGCGGTCAGCTCCGAGGGGCAGATCGACAAGACCGCCCGGGTGATCGAGATCATCCACGCGTACCGGGTCCGTGGACACCTGATGGCGGACACCGATCCGCTGGAGTTCAAGATCCGTAAGCACCCGGACCTCGACGTACTCCAGCACGGCCTGACGCTGTGGGACCTCGACCGCACCTTCCCGGTCGGCGGCTTCGCCGGCAAGCAGAAGATGAAGCTGCGCGAGGTCCTCGGGGTGCTCCGGGACTCCTACTGCCGTCGGGTCGGCGTGGAGTACATGCACATCCAGGACCCGGAGGAGCGGCGCTGGATCCAGGAGCGGATCGAGCGGCAATACACCAAGCCCGCGCCGGACGAGCAGAAGCACGTGCTCAACCGGCTCAACGCGGCCGAGGCGTTCGAGACCTTCCTCCAGACCAAGTACGTCGGCCAGAAGCGCTTCTCGCTGGAGGGCGGCGAGTCGCTGATCCCGCTGCTCGGCGAGGTGCTGGAGTCTGCCGCCGAGAACGACCTCGACGAGGTCGTGATCGGAATGGCTCACCGGGGCCGCCTGAACGTGCTGGCCAACATCGTCGGCAAGCCGTACGAGAAAATCTTCTCGGAGTTCGAGGGGCACCTCGACCCGCGCTCGACGCAGGGCTCCGGCGACGTGAAATACCACCTGGGCCAGGCCGGCAAGTTCACCACGCCGGACGGCGAGCACTCGATCAAGGTGTCGGTGACCGCCAACCCGTCCCACCTGGAGGCGGTCGACCCGGTGCTGGAGGGGATCGTCCGGGCCAAGCAGGACCGGATCGACCTCAAGCTGGAGGGCTACACCGTGCTGCCGGTGGCGGTGCACGGCGATGCCGCCTTCGCCGGCCAGGGCGTGGTCGCCGAGACGCTCAACCTGTCTCAGCTACGCGGCTACCGCACCGGCGGCACCGTGCACGTGGTGGTGAACAACCAGGTCGGCTTCACCACCGCACCGGAATACTCGCGGTCCAGCCTCTACAGCACCGACGTGGCCCGGATGATCCAGGCGCCGATCTTCCACGTCAACGGCGACGACCCGGAGGCCGTGGTCCGGGTGGCCCGGCTGGCCTTCGAATACCGGCAGGCGTTCAACAAGGACGTCGTGATCGACATGGTCTGCTACCGGCGGCGCGGGCACAACGAGGGCGACGACCCGGCCATGTCCAACCCGTTGATGTACAAGATCATTGACTCGAAGCGGTCGGTCCGGAAGCTCTACACCGAGGAGCTGATCGGGCGCGGTGACATCACCGTGGAGGACGCGGAGGAGCTGCTGCGCGACTTCCAGGCCCAGTTGGAGCGGGTCTTCAAGGCGACCCGGGACGCCGCGTCGTCGGCCCGGCCGGCCACCCGGCCCCGCCGCCAGCCGGAGCCCGAGCCGCAGGTGGAGACCGCCACCACCGTCCCCGCACTCCGCGCGGTCGGTACGGCGCACACCTCGCTGCCCGACGGCTTCACCCCGCACAAGCGGATCCAGCAACTACTGGACCGGCGGGCCAAGATGACCGAGTCCGGCAACATCGACTGGGGCCTCGGCGAGATCATCGCGTTCGGCACGCTGCTCCAGGACGGGGTGACCGTCCGGCTCGCCGGCCAGGACTCCCGGCGTGGCACCTTCGTGCAGCGGCACGCCGTCATCGTGGACTCCCGGACCGGTGCCGAGCACACCCCGCTGAGCACCCTGGCCGGGGACCGGGCCCGGTTCTTCGTACACGACTCCCTGCTCAGCGAGTACGCCGCGATGGGCTTCGAGTACGGCTACTCGGTGGAGAACACCGAGGCGCTGGTGCTCTGGGAGGCGCAGTTCGGCGACTTCGCCAACGGCGCGCAGACCGTGGTCGACGAGTTCATCTCGTCCGGCGAGGTGAAGTGGGCCCAGCAGTCGGCGGTGACCCTGCTGCTGCCGCACGGGCACGAGGGCCAGGGTCCGGACCACACCTCCGGCCGGCCGGAGCGGTTCCTCCAGCTCTGCGCCGAGGACAACATGCGGATCGCCATCCCGAGCACCCCGGCGAACTACTTCCACCTGCTGCGCCGGCAGGCGCTCTCGCCGAAGCGCAAGCCGCTGGTGGTCTTCACCCCGAAGTCCCTGCTCCGGCACAAGCTCTGCGTGTCCAGTGTGCAGGACTTCACCACCGGCACCTTCCAGCCGGTGCTGACCGACAGCTCGGGCGTGGCGCCGGAGGCGGTCAAGCGGGTGCTGCTCTGCTCCGGCAAGGTCTACTACGACCTGCTCCAGGCCCGAACCGAGCGAGGCATCACCGACACCGCGATCGTCCGGATGGAGCAGCTCTATCCGTTGCCGGTCGAGGAGGTCCGGGCCACGCTGGCGCAGTACCCGAACGCCGAGGACTTCGCCTGGGTCCAGGAGGAGCCGGCCAACCAGGGCGCCTGGTCGTTCGTCGCGCTCAACCTGCTGGAGCACCTGGAGGGCGTACGCCTGCGCCGGATCTCCCGGCCAGCGGCGGCCGCCCCGGCGGTCGGCTCGGCGAAGATGCACGACGTCGAGCAGTCCGCGCTGATCGAGGCGGCACTGCCCCGCCCCTGAAGTAGGTAAGGAAGGGCCCCTCCATATACGGAAAGCGATATGAAGGGGCCCTTCCGGCACCGTCGAGAGAGGACGTCGTGTACTTCACCGACCGAGGCATCGAGGAACTCGTCGAGCGCCGGGGTACCGAGACGGTCACCCTGGAGTGGCTGGGCGCGCGGCTGCGCGACTTCGTCGACCTGAACCCCGACTTCGAGACGCCGGTCGAGCGGTTCGCCACCTGGCTGGCCCGGCTCGACGACGAGGACGACCTCTGACGGCCGTCGAGCGGCCGCTTCCGTTGCCAGGGCTGAGGCCACAGTGGTCATCGGGTATCTGGTTCCGGAGTGAGGGTCCAGCTCGACCATGATCCTTACCAAGCTGGTTCTTCAAACCTGCGCATTGCTTGCGGGCGATGATCGTCAGGTCACGCTCGATGGTTTCCGACGTCGTACCTGGGTGCCGGTCTGCTCTTGCGTGAGCCGGGTGGCCGCCGGGGTCGGGTGGGTTTCGGCGCGCTGGCGGGCAAGGCGAGGGGCCGGGCGAGGCGGAGTTGGGTGTGGGCGGCGATGATCAACCACGTCCAGCGGTCGGCGGCTCGGAAGCGCGGATCTTCGCCCGTGTCCGGCCACGCTCGATTGACCCGGGCGACTGTGGAGAGCTTGGCGTGGTGTATCAGGCTGACCCGTACGACATGCACATCACGTGGCACGCCCAGGCCATCGTCATCATCGACGCGAACGGCAATGTTCTGGACATGAAGGGATTGTCCGCATCGTGAGCCGACGAGTGATCATCCTTGCCGTCACCGTTGCTCTCACGGTACTTACCACCACGACCGGCTGTGGCCTGTTCGGTGTCAGCCAGAGCGACCCCGATCGGGCGGAGTACGACGAACGCTTCGTCCTGCCAAACAAACCTCACAAATCTCCGTCCGGCCAGTACATCGCGTCGGTGATCGCCGGCCCCCAGCAGAACGGCGTGAAGACGCGAATCGTGGTCATCACCGACAGCGTAGGCAAGGAAGTGTTCCACGACGACACGCCCTACAGTCTCCGGCACGGCGTTGGCGTGACCTGGCTGTCGTCCAAGGACCAGCTATGGATCCTCTCCAGCGACATTGGCACGTCCTACGTGCAGAGTGATGGCTCCACCTGGACCAAGACATCCATCACACCCGAGACCATCAAGGACATCCCCAAGGAAATCCAGGACCTGGAATAAGTAGGGGTCTGATTGCTCAGCCCTCAGATTGGGGCTCATACTGCGCTCGATCGGATGGCTCGGCCATCATCACGTAGCGACGCAATTCGGCGCCGAAGCCCGCAGCAGGAGCGTGGCCGCATCACGCACCCACAACGGGCCGAACCTGGCCGGCGTCGAGCCCGAGTCGCTGAGCCACGACGGGCACAGCAGCGGCAACCGGTCCGGGCGGCCGGGTGCCGGGGAGCCGACCGTGGCCGGTAGCTGGTGCGGCATCACCTGGCCAGGCTCGACAGGACCGGGATCACGACGTACTCAGACGCGGCAACGACCGGGAGTTCTACCGGACCCTCGGATATCGGCCCGTGCACGCCATCCCGGTGCCGGATGGTAGCCGGATCTGCCTGATGCGGCGGGCGCCGAACACCGACGACGGCACGGACGCATGACCGCGAGCCCCAAGGGGCAGCTCAGCCGAACGCGAGCCAGCCGACCAGCGCGCCCACGACGACCGCGACCGCGATCCCGATGATCAGCGGCAGCCTGGACGGCGGTTCGGCGGTCGCCGATTCAGGAGAGTGGACGAAGGCCCGGAACGCCTCGGTGTTGCCGCTGGGGTCAGGGTGCTGATCAGCCATGCCGAGCACGATAGCGAACCGGCGCACGGTCAGGCTCGCCCTACCCTCGCGGCGTGGCCGCCCCTACCTAGGACCAGGGGCCGCCCCTACCTAGGACCAGGGTGCTCGCCGGATCGAACCGGATCGGTGCGGCTCATAGCGTCGGTGCATGACCACGTCGACCATTCTGCCGCCGCCGGCCACCGGCTCCGACGCCGGCCTGGCGACCTCTCGCAAGGGCAACCTAGCCGCGAGAATCGCCGGCTGGAGCGCCCGGCACCGGGGCATGGCCGTCCTCGGGTGGCTGCTGTTCGTGATCGCGGCGACCGCGCTCAGCGCCGTCATCGGCACCGTCGAGGCGAAGAGCAGCGAGTCCGGGCACGGCGACTCCCGCCGGGCAGACGAGATCATCGCCGCCGCCGGCTTCCCCGACCGGGCCGCCGAGATGGTACTCATCGAAAGCGACCGCCTGGTCGCGGAGGATCCCGCCTTCCGGGCCGCGGTCACCGACACGGTCGCCGCCGTCGAGGGCACCGGCCAGGTGCTGGACGTCCGGTCGGACGCGGTCTCCGGCGACCGGCACGCCGTACTGGTCACCTTCGCGCTGACCGGACCGGCCGACGACGCCGCCGACCGGGTCGGACCGGTACGCGACGCGGTCGCCGCCGTGCAACGCGACCATCCCGAGCTGTACGTGGCGCAGACCGGCGGGGCCAGCATCGGCGAGGCGATCGGCAAGACCCTGGACGCCGACATGCACCGGCTGTCGATGCTCTCCATCCCGGTGACGCTGGGCATCCTGATCGTGGCGTTCGGGGCGCTGCTCGCCGCCGTACTGCCGATGGGGCTGGCCCTGACCGCGTTCCTGGGCTCGCTCGGGCTGCTCGCCGTGGCCAGCCGGTTCGCTCCCGCGGTCGACACCACGATGCACCTGATGCTGCTGATGGGGCTCGCGGTCGGGGTGGACTACTGCCTGTTCTACCTGCGTCGGGAGCGTGAGGAGCGGGCCCGGGGCGCCGACCCGGAGCAGGCGCTCGCGATCGCCGCCGCCACCTCTGGCCGGTCGGTGCTGATCTCGGCGCTGACCGTGATCATCGCAATGTCCGGGATGTTCCTGACTCAGGACACCACGTTCATCAGCCTGGCGACCGGCACGATCCTGGTGGTGGCCACCGCCGCCGTCGGGGCGCTCACCGTACTGCCGGCGGTGCTGAGCAAGCTCGGCGACCGGATCGACCTGGGCCGGGTACCCGGGCTCTACCGCCGGCAGTCGAGCGGCCGGTTCTGGCGCACGACCATGGGCGTGGTGCTGCGCCGGCCCGGGTTCTCCGCCGTGCTGGCCGCCGCCACCCTGCTGACCCTGGCCGTGCCGCTGCTCGGGATGCGGACCGCCGAGGAGGACATCACCGCGCTGAAGAACCCGGCCCCGGCGCTGAGCACCTTCCTCCGGGTCAAGGCCGCCTTCCCCGGCGGCGCCGAACCGGCGGTGGTGGCGATCAGGGCGGACGACGTGACCACCCCGGCCCTGACCGCCGCGATCGACAACCTGAAGACCCGGGCGCTGGCCACCGGCCAACTGCACGAGCCGGTCACCGTCGAGGTCAACCCGGACCGGACCGTCGCGGTGGTCAAGGTGGGACTCTCCGGCTCCGGCGTCGACGCCGTCTCCGAGCGGGCGGTACGCACCCTGCGCGAACAGGTCATCCCGCGCACCGTGCAGGGCGTGGACGGTGCGGAGGTACTGGTGACCGGCCTGGCCGCCGACTCGGTCGACTTCAACGCGGCGCTGGGCCGCAGCGTGCCGCTGGTCTTCGGGTTCGTGCTGGGGCTGGCGTTCCTGCTGATGCTGGTGTCGTTCCGGTCCCTGGTGGTGGCGGTGACCGCGATCGTGCTCAACCTGCTCTCGGTGGCCGCCGCGTACGGGCTGCTGGTGCTGGTCTTCCAGCACGGCTGGGGCGAGGCGCTGCTCGGCTTCGAGTCGGTGGGCTCGATCACCAACTGGGTACCGCTGTTCCTCTTCGTGATCCTGTTCGGGTTGTCGATGGACTACCACGTCTTCGTGCTCAGCCGGATCCGGGAGGGGCACGACCGGGGGTGGCCGAGCAAGCTGGCGGTCTCCCGGGGCATCCGGGGTACCGCCGGGGTGATCACCAGCGCCGCCGTGGTGATGGTCGCGGTCTTCGCCCTCTTCACCACCGGGACGGTGGTGTCGATGAAGGAACTCGGTTTCGGCCTGGCGATCGCGGTGCTGATCGACGCGACCATCGTCCGGGCGGTACTGCTGCCCTCGGTGATGGTGCTGCTCGGGGAGCGGAACTGGTACCTGCCCCGGTGGCTGGGCTGGCTGCCCCGGCTCTCGCCGGACGAGGCCCCGCCGGGCGGGCTGCCGCCGGGCGGGCTGCCGCCGGGCGGGCTGCCGCCGGGCGGGCTGCCGCCGGGCGGGCCCACCGCGGTCGGGTTGCCGGCGCGCTGAGACGACGAAGCGGGGGGACGGGTTGCCGGGCAACCCGGATCGGGGGCGGACGGCGGGACAAACCGTCCGGGTGGCCGCCGTACGAGGACCGGAAAGCTGGCCTCGTACGGCGTTCCGCCGTCTAGCGTCGATGCTGTGCGCGTGAACCCCAAGGTCGCGGGGCTCTTCGCCCTGTTACTGCCGATCGCGCTCACCGCCAGCGGGTGGGTGGTCGCCGCTCCGGCTCCCGCGGCAATGCCCGGTTCAGCCCCGAATCGGACGTACGCGGTCGGCGTGCGTACGCTCGATCTCGGTCGCGGCACCGCCCGCCCGCTCCCGATCACCGTCTGGTACCCGGCCCGGGACGACCGGCCCGCCAGTCCCGCGGCCAAGCCGACGGTGCCCCGCCGGGACGCCCCGGTCGCGGCCGGCCGGTTTCCGATCGTGCTGTTCAGCCACGGCCTGCACAGCCTGCCCGAGCTGCACGCCCCGCTGACCACCCGGTGGGCCTCGGCCGGCTTCGTGGTCGCCGCCCCGGCCTATCCGCACACCAAACGCGCGGCGCGCCGGTTCGACCGCAACGACATCCGCCGGCAGCCGGGTGACGCCTGGCGGGTGATCCAGTACGTCAGCCGGCTCGATCAGGTCTCCGGCGACCGGTTCTCCGGTCATCTGGCGGTGACCCGGATCGGCGCGGTGGGACACTCCGCCGGTGGCTACACCACCGCCGGGCTGTTCGCGCCGGGGCACTCGGAGTGGCTGCGCGGCGGCATCGTGATCGGCGGCGCCGGGATGCCCGGAGCCACCTTCGGCGGGCCGCCGGCACCGCTGCTCTTCGTGCACGGCGACGCCGACCGCGTCGTACCCGTGACCCGGGGTCGGGACGCCTTCCGCCGGGTGCCGTGGCCCAAGGCGTTCCTCACGGTACGCGGCCAGGGACACGGTGAATACCTCGTCCCGGGCCGGCGCGGCTTCACCCAGACCCTGACCGCGACGACGGAGTTCCTGCGCTGGACGCTCTACGGCGACGCCCGGGCCCGGCGTGACCTCCCGACCGGCGCCGCCGCACCCGGCACCACCGTCTTCGCCGACCGTCTCGACTGAGGCGAACCCTTCCCGACCCGAACAGCACGGCACACCCGCCCCGGCGTCCCCGGCGGCCACGGCAGCCACGGCGGTCCGCAGGGTGGTTGCAGCGGCTCACCGCGTACACCGGGGCGGTGGACGACCCTGGCGCCGCCGGCCGAGGACCGCTCGACCGGTCGGCGGGCGAGGCAGAATCGATGTCATGCCCCGACATCCCCTCCGTGCCGCGCTCGCCACCGCGACCGTCAGCACGGCTCTGGCCGCGACCCTGGCCGGCTGCTCCGCCGGCTCCGGTCGCCCGGTCGCCGAACGGCCCGCTCCGCCGGGAAGCCCGACTCCGGGCGTCACCGCCCCGGCCAGCCCGCCGCTGGTCGGCGCCGCACCGAACCGTCGATTCGCGGTCGGCGTACGGGAGCTGAGCTACAACCGGGGCGGTGACCGCAGGCTCCCGGTCACCGTCTGGTATCCGGCCGACGGCGCGCCGGGCGGCTCCCCGGACCGGGGTGCCCGGGTCGCTGACGGACGGTTTCCGGTGGTGCTGTTCAGCCACGGCCTGACCGGCCGGCCGTCGGACTACCGGACGCTGCTGGTGCGCTGGTCGGCGGCGGGCTTCGTGGTGGTGGCGCCGGCCTATCCGCACACGAGTCGGGGCGCGTCCGAACTCCAGGTGCTCGACGTGGTCAACCAGCCGGCCGACGCGTCGTACGTGCTGACCCGGGTGCTGGCGCTGGACGGCGAGGCCGGTGACCCGCTGCGTAGCCATCTCGCCGTCGACCGGGTGGCCGCGGCCGGGCACTCGGCGGGCGGCGTCACCACCATCGGGCTCTTCACGGCGGGGCGGGACGTCCGGCTCGACGCCGGGATCGTGCTCGCCGGCACCGCTCTCGGCGTCGGCACCGCGTTCACTGGGACGGCCGCGCCCCAGCTCTTCGTGCACGGGCAGCGCGACGACGTGGTGTCGTACCGGGCCGGCAAGGCGGCGTACGACCGGGTCCCCTGGCCCAAGGCGATGCTGACGCTGCCGGACGGCGACCACGTCGGCGCGCTGCTCGGCAGCGACGAGCAGGCCCTCGACGTGGTCGCCGGCACCACCATCGAGTTCCTCCGCTGGACCCTCTACGGCGACGGTCGGGCGCTGCGGCGGCTGCCGACCCAGGCGGCCCAGGGCGGGCTGGCCACCCTCGACGAGCGGCTCTGAACTCGTCCCGAGTGCCCGCTACCGCCGGCCGGGCGCGGCCGGTCCTGGCCCGACCGGCCGCACCCGCGAGGGATGGGGCTAGCCCACCACCGGCCTCCGGTTGTCCGCGTAGAGGTTGGTCGCCCGATCCCAACTGATGCCGCGCTGGTCGGGTCGGGCTATCACGCCATATCGGTAGTTTCGCCCGAAGACATTGCCGCTCAATCGGATGTTGGCGGCATTGAGATCGGTACGCACACCGATGGAATAGTTTCCACCGTTACAGTAATTGCCCTCGAAGACGAGATTCGAGACGATCGGCCCGGTGGTCGATCCGATCATGAGGCAGGCGTTGAACGGATCTCTGGTCACCGGGTTGTACGCCTCCAGCGTATTGCCCCGGACCACGATATTCGAGGCACCGGTGGTCTGGAGCGTGTCGTTGTGCGATCCGGGCCCGCGGGTCAGATGGTGGATCCAGGAATCCTCGACAACCACGTCACTGCCGAGCCGGGGCCCGTCGATGACGTTGCTGATGTCGACCCGGCGCAGCGTGTATTCGCCACAACAGACCGCTGCCGAGTTCTTTCCCTTGCCATTGATCTCGACGTCCTCCACCAGCAGGTTGACGGCGTCGATCGTACGAATCGAATAGATCCCATCACAGGTGATCCGGGATTTCCGGATGACGACGTTCTTGGCGGTGACGGTCACGCAGCCGGTGATGTTCAGCCCGCTGAGCACCTGACCGTCCTGGGTGACCTTGATCGAACCCGACGCCCGGAGTTTGGTACCGGCCGGCACACCGGTGTTGTCGGGGCCCGGGAAGGAGGAGGGTGCCCGGCTGGCCGGCGCCCTGGTCATGGTCGCCGCGGCGGCCGGATCCGGCTCGTCCGGTGAGTCCTCGGGCGCCGGGGTCGTGGGGTCGGGGGTCGGCTCCGGACGGGCGGCCGACGGCAGGTCACCGGCGGCGACCGGCTTCCCGTTCCAGGTCGACATTATGATCGTCGCGGGCGCTTCCGGCGAGTGCATGAAACCGTTCTTGCATCCGGAGACGCGCACCTTGCGGGCCGTGTAGTTGCCGAAGACGAGGCCATTCGTCTCGGGCCGGGTGCACTGGATTCTGGTGTTCTCGACCAGCGCCCCGGTGAAGCCGTCGAAAATCCGTACGGCGTGCGCTCCGCCGTACTTGATCGTGCTATTTCTGATCGTGACGTTGTCCGCCTTGATGTGCACGTACCCATTGATCTTGCGGCCGTCCAGCATGGTCCCGTCCCGGGTAATGGTCATCGACCCGTCGCCACTGCTGGCGACGGCCACGCCGATCCCGGCGAGGATGATCCCCAACGTGGCCGAACCCACCACCAGAGATCGCGGGGTACGCCAGCCGCGCCCAGGGACGCGACGGGATGGCGGTCTTTGCCGATTGTGCTGACCCGCCACAGAGAAACTCATCAAGATCCGACTCCTTCGCCGTACAGATTCGTCCGCGATCAGAGGGGCGGAACGGGACGACTGTACCCGCCGACCCCAAGCGGACGGAGACGCGAAGGAAAGGGCGAAAACCCAACCTTTATTTTTCCTAAAGTCAGGCTTTACCCCGACTTTCCGGTGCATTGCGTTGGACTTATCCTGCCCGGCTGTCCGTTTTGGGCGCGGGCAAAACGTCCGGATTTTCAAATCCTGTCACCGCGCGTGTTCGAGTCGTGATCACGCCAGCTCAGGGCGGGCACCGGTCGCCCCGCTACGCGGTGTGCTCCAGCACCACCTTGCCGAAGACGTCCCCGGAGAGCAGCCGGGCGAAGGCCGTACGGGCCTCGGCGAACGGGTACGTCCCGTCGATCACCGGCCGGATCCCCCGCCGCACCAGCAGCCCGAGCAGTTCGGCCAGCTCCGCCGGAGTGCCCATGGTCGAGCCGAGGATCTCCAACTGCATCGCGAAGACCCGGCGGAGGTTCACCGGCGGCTCGTACCCCGCCGTCGCGCCGGAGACGACGATCCGGGCGCCCGGGGCGGCCGACTTCAGCGAATGGTCGAAGGTCGCGGCGCCAACCGTCTCGATCACCACGTCCACCCGCTCCGGCAACCGGGCCCCCGGCTCCAGCGCGGTCGCGCCCAGCGCGGCGATCCGCTCCCGCTTGCCCGGGTGACGGCTGGTCGCGTACACCCGCTTGCCGAGCGCCACCGCGAGCATCACGGCGGCGGTCGCCACGCCGCCGCCGGCCCCCTGCACCAGCACCGACTCCCCGGCGTCCACCCGTCCCCGGGTGGTGAGCATCCGGTACGCGGTCAGCCAGGCCGTGGGCAGGCAGGCCGCCTCGGCGAAGGAGAGCCCGGACGGCTTGGGCACCAGGTTGGCGCGGGGCACCGCGACCCGCTCGGCGAGCGTGCCGGGATGCCGCTCGGAGAGCAGCGACAGCCCACGGGGGTCGGCCGGATCCGGGATCACCGGGTAGATCACGACGTCGTTGCCGCCCGGGTCGACACCCGCGGCGTCGCAGCCGAGGATCATCGGCAGCCGGTCGGCCGCCAGCCCGACCCCGCGCAGCGACCAGACGTCGTGGTGGTTGAGCGAGCTGGCCCGCACCTCCACCGTCACCCAGTCCGGCTCCGGATGGGCCGGCTCGGGCCGATCCCCGACGACCAACGCGGCGAGCGGATCGTCGGCATCGAACGTCGAGGCGTAGGCGGCACGCATGATCGACACGTTACACCCGGTCGATAACCGCCGCTCTCCGCCGAACCACCGGCCCGGCGCAGGACACCGACCCCCGGCGTCGCCCCGTCAGGCCCGGGCCACGCCGTCGCGACGGGCCGCCTCCGCCACCGCTTCGGCCACCGCCGGCGCGACCCGGGGGTCGAGCGGCGAGGGCACGATGGCGTCGACCCGGAGCTGTCCGGCCTCGGAGCCGGCCTGGTGCGTCCCGTCCGACCAGGCCGCCTCGACCGCGACGGCGGCGATCGCGTCCGCCGCCGCCACCTTCATGCCCTCGGTGATCCGGGTCGCCCGAGCCGCCAGCGCGCCCTGGAAGATGCCCGGGAAGGCGAGCACGTTGTTGATCTGGTTCGGATAGTCGCTGCGGCCGGTCGCCACCACGGCCGCGTACCGGGCGGCCACCTCGGGGTGCACCTCGGGCGTCGGGTTGGCCAGCGCGAAGACGGCACCGCCCGGCGCCATCCCCGCCACCGCGTCCTCGGGGATCTGTCCACCTGAGACCCCGATCAGCACGTCGGCGTCGCGCAACGCCTCGGTGATCCCGCCGACCCGGCCGGCGGCGTTGGTCAGCTCGGCCAGCTCGGCCTTTGACGGGGTCAGGTCCGGCCGGTCGCCGTGCAGGATGCCCCGGGAGTCGCAGACCACCACCTCGGCCGGGTTCACCCCGCCGGCCGCCAGCATCTTGGTCACCGCGACGCCGGCCGCACCGGCACCGCTGACCACCACCCGCAGGTCGCCGAGCTTGCGGTTGAGCAGCGTCGTGGCGTTACGCAGCGCGGCGAGCACCACGACGGCGGTGCCGTGCTGGTCGTCGTGGAAGACGGGGATCGGCAGCGCCTCGTCCAGCCGGCGCTCGATCTCGAAGCACCGGGGCGCGCTGATGTCCTCCAGGTTGATGCCGCCGAACGACGGAGCCAGCGCCGTCACCACCGCGACGATCTCGTCGACGTCCTGGGTGTCCAGACAGATCGGCACGGCGTCCACCCCGCCGAACTGCTTGAAGAGCACCGCCTTGCCCTCCATCACCGGCATCGCCGCACGCGGCCCGATGTTGCCCAGCCCCAGCACGGCCGAGCCGTCGGTGACCACCGCGACGGTGCGGGAGACCCAGGTGTAGTCGTCGGCCAGGGCGGGGTCGGCGGCGATCGCCTCGCAGACCCGGGCCACCCCCGGGGTGTACGCGAGGGAGAGGTCCTCCCGCGTGGCCAGCGGCACGGTCGAGGCGACCGCCAGCTTGCCGCCCCGGTGCAGTTGGAAGGCGGGATCGGACGGGTCCACGGCGGCGGCGGATGACATGGTGACTCCAAGGATCGCGACGATGCATTCCATTCGAGAGGCGGCCGGCTGGACGCGAGATCGGCGATCGCCGGCAGCGGTGCGGGGGTCACCCGGGTATGGACTACAGAGCATAGTGGCGTTCGGGACGACGGTTGCCCCGCAGGGTCATACCGAGCGGTAATAGAACCACTTCGGGCGCGGCCAGTAGCGCGCCACCACCCGGCCCAGGACGTCGGCCACGCCGTACGCCCGGGAGTCGTCGGTCACCAGCGGGTTGTCGCCGTGCAGCTCCCAGCCACCGTCGAGCGGGCGTACCGCGCGTTTGACCACCAGCAGGTCCGGGCGGGTGCGGAAGACGCCGACCACCACGTCACCGGGCCGGACGGCGCGACCGCCACGCCGGACCAGCAGCGCGTCGCCGTGCCGCAGCGTCGGCACCATCGACGGCCCGACCACGAGTACGGCGAACACCGGCGCGCCGGAGCGGCCACCGGTCGCGGAAGGGCCGGTGGAGGGGCTGGTGGACACCGAGTTTCACCTCCACCCCTTCGGGGACATATCGCAGGAGTACTGTCATCCTGGATCATCACAGACGTGCCTTGGAGGGTCCCATGCGACTTCCACGCATCCTTACACCACGAACTGTCGCGCACGCCCACTGCGACCTGCCCTGCGGCGTCTACGACCCGGCGCAGGCCCGGATCGAGGCCGAGTCGATCAAGGCGATCGACGAGAAGTACGCGGCGAACACCGACCCCGAGTTCCGCACCCGGGCGCTGATCATCAAGGAGCAGCGCTCCGAGCTGGTCAAGCACCACCTGTGGGTGCTCTGGACCGACTACTTCAAGCCCCCGCACTTCGAGAAGTACCCGCAGTTGCACCAGCTGTTCAACGAGGCCACCAAGCTCGCCGGTGGCGGCGGGGGCACCAAGGCCACGACCGACGGGTCCAAGGCCGACGAGCTGCTGCAGAAGATCGACGAGATCGCGAAGATCTTCTGGGAGACCAAGCAGGCGTGAGTACCACCACCCCGCCGGCCACCGGCCCGGCGGGACGGTGCCGGCGACGTGCCGGCTGGATCCACGGATCCGGCCGGCACGTCGGCGCGACGGCCCGGTAGAGTCCGAGACGGGGGGACTGGCCTGGTGACTTCGCTGAGCACACCGCCGACGACCGGCGACGACGTCGTCCTGCTCACCGTGCCCGCCGACGGTGGTTTCCTCGGGGTACTACGGACCGCGACCGCCGGCCTCGCCGCCCGCCTGCACTTCGCCCTCGACGAGATCGAGGATCTGCGCATCGCCGTCGACGAGGCGTGCGCCATGCTGCTCGCCGTCACCACCCGGGACGCCGAGTTGGACTGCCGCTTCTCGGTCACCGACGACGCGCTCACCGTCGAGGTCTCGGTGCCCACCGCCCGGGGAGCGCGGCTGCCGGCGGAGTCGTCGTTCGCCTGGAAGGTGCTGACCGCGCTGACCACCTCCGCCAGGGCGGTCGCGACCGGCGACCGGGCCACCATCACGCTGCTGACCCGACGCGCCGCCGAGGTCTGAACCCGGTCGGTTCGGGTCTCCCGGTCAGGCCCGTTCGGTGTCGAAGCCGAGCGCCCGGTTGGTGGCGGTGCTGATCAGCAGGCCGACGACCAGCAGACCGAGCGCGATCAGCGGCCCGCCCAGCCAGGCCAGCCCGCCCAGGATCATGAAGTAGCCGACCGGCAGCAACATGAGCTGCAACACGATCGCCGGTGCCCGGGCGGCCGGTCGGCGCCGATCCAGCGCGGTGCCGATCACCCAGAGCAGCACCGCGCCGCCCGCCGCGAAGAGAGTGACCAGGAGCGCGGAGAGCAGGTCGGTCGCGGTAGCGGTGAACAGCTCGTAGATCAGGAAGAGCGTCAACAGGGCCAGCCCGACCCCCTCGGCGCGCAGCAGCCACACGGCCCAGCGCAGCGGGCCGGGTGCCGGTTCGGGGTCCCTCGTCACGGCCGCCACGATACCCCGGCGGCTCGCGGTACAGTGCCGCCCATGCGGGCCATCCTGGTGGTCAATCCCAAGGCCACCACCACGACGGGCCGGGGCCGGGACGTTCTCGTCCGCGCGCTCCGCAGCGAGGTGGACCTCACCGTCGAGTACACCCGGCGGCGCGGGCACGCGGTCACGCTGGCCCGGGAGGCCGCCCGGCAGGGCGTCGAGCTGGTCGTGACGCTCGGTGGCGACGGCACCGTCAACGAGGTGGTCAACGGCCTGATGACCGCCGGGCCCTCGCACGCCGCCGACGACCGGCCACCGGCCGGGCAACTCCCCGCGCTCGCGGCCGTACCGGGTGGCTCGACCAACGTCTTCGCCCGGGCGTTGGGGCTGCCCCGGGAGTGGCCGGAGGCGACCAGCGTGATCCTGGAGGCGCTGCGGGTGGGGCGGGTCCGCACCATCGGTCTCGGTCTCGCCGACGACCGGTACTTCACCTTCTGCGCGGGGCTGGGCATGGACGCGGCGGTGATCCACCGGGTGGAGCGGGCCCGCCGGCGGGGCCGGGTCTCCACCCCGAGCCTGTACCTGCGCTCGATCGTCAGCCAGTACCTCGTCGGGGCGGAGCGGCGGCACCCGGCGATCCGGCTGGAGCAGCCGGGCGAGATCACCGAGGGTGAGCTGGCCACCGTGGTCATCCAGAACACCGCACCCTGGACGTACGTCGGGGACCGCGAGGTCAACCCGAATCCGGACGCCTCGTTCGACCTGGGCCTGGACGTGTTGGCGCTGCGTCGGCTGCGGGTACCGAGCACCACCCGGATGGTGACCCAGAGCCTGTCCCGGCGGCCGGATCCGCGTGGCCGGCAGATCCTGCGGCTGCACGACCTGGAGGAGTTCACCCTGGTCGCGGAGCAGCCCCAGGCGTTCCAGCTAGACGGCGACTACCTCGGCGAGCGAAACAAAGTCCGATTCACGTCCGTCCCGGCGGCACTGCGAGTAATCTGCTGAGCCTGGGGTACTGCGACCGGTAGCGAACCTCTGAAGCCTCCAACGAGGGCGGTGCCGGAAATGCCAGCAATGTCGGGCGGACTGTACTATATTGATTCTCGGCTGTGGCGCACCGGGTGCCGGCGAGGGCGGAAATCCGGACATATGGGCCGTGACCTGTCTCACCTGCCCAGAGTTTTTCCGGGCGCTACCCTTGACATCGCGGGAGTTCGTGAAAGTATTCACAAGCGAACTTGAGTTACCGGGACATTGCGTGGGCGCGTTCGACCAACGACCGCCGCCCCGCGGGTCCCACAACACAAAGCCTGCTCTCGCGCTGCCGAACCGATGGGTTCCACACCGTCGCGATCGACACCGCGGACGCATATAGGAAAGATCCACGAAGCACTGCCGCCCACCCAGATTGAGGAGTGTTGCCGCCATGGACTGGCGCCACCATGCTGCCTGCCGCGACGAAGACCCGGAGCTGTTCTTTCCGATCGGAACGTCCGGTCCGGCCGTCCTGCAGGTCGAGCAGGCCAAGGCCGTCTGCCGGCGTTGCTCCGTGACCGACGAGTGCCTGCAGTGGGCGCTCGAATCCGGTCAGGACGCCGGAGTCTGGGGCGGAATGAGCGAAGAGGAGCGGCGCGCCGTCAAGCGCCGTGGCGGCCTTCGGGTCCTGCGCGCTCACTCTGCCTGACCGACCGCACTACGCATCGGACGCCCTGGGGCTCGTTCCCCGGGGCGTTCTGCTGTTCGGCGTTAACACGTTCTGTTGTTCCTGGAACGCGTTCTGCTGTTGTCGTGACGATGGATAGTGGATCGACGACATTCCGCTGATCAATTCGCCGACGCCGAATCCGAAGGCGATTCCCATCCGTCGACCGCGATTCCGACGACGATTACCGGCGCCGGGGCCGGCCGGTCGGAACACCGCCGGGACCCCGTGCCGCGCCGGACGGCAGCGCCGGCCGCCGACGACTACGGTACGTTGCGGCGGGCAACTACTCTGCGTCACTCGCCCGAGGTCGCCACGCAACAGCGGCGACGGTTACCGAGGGTCAGCGGCCAGCGCCGCGTCCAGCCGCCCGAGCACGAGCTGGACGAGTTCCGGTGCGTCGCCCAGCGGGGCGGCCAGGAGCACCGCACCGGCCTCCCGAGCCGATGCCAGGGCCGTCTCGCAGAGCCGGCCCGGAGCCAGGAAGTACGTGGCCACCGCCACCCGTCGGGCGCCGGCCTCGCGGAGCGCGCAGACCGCCGTACCGGCCGTCGGTGGGGCCGCGGAGGCGTAGCCGACCCGGGTCGGTAGCCCCGTCACGCGACCGAGCGCCTCGGCCACCTCTCCGACGGTGTCCCGGGCGGCGGCGTCCCGGGTACCGGCGGCAGCCAGCACCACGCCGTCGACCCCGCCCTCCCGGAGCGCGGACGCGTCGACGACGCCGTCCGGGTATCCCGGGTCGACGGCCTCGGTGAGCCGGCGCAGCAGCCCGGCGAGCAGCCGTGGGTCGACCCCCCGCGCGGTCGGGCCGAGCACCTCGGCGGTACGCACCGGCATGCGCAGCCCCGCCTCCCGGGCCGCCTCGACAGCACCGGGGATGTCGACCCGGCCGTGGTACGCGGCCGTCAACAGCAGCGGCACCAGTACGGCCCGCCGGTGCCCGGCCGCCTCCAGCTCGGCCAGTACCGCACCGGGTCGGGGTGGGCCGTGGTCGAGATAGCTGGCCCGGACCAGCAGACCGGGCCGGGCCGCCGCCACCGCCCGGGTCAGCGCCTCGGTGGCTCGGGCGGCCCGGGGATCGCCACTGCCATGTGCCACCAGCACGACCGGGGCCGGGGCCGACCCGGCCACCGGTACTCCGGCGGCGGTCGCGGCGGACCCGGCCACCGGTGCTCCGGCGGCCTCGGCGGTCACACGTGCAGGCCGCACTCGGTCTTCTCGAACATGGCCCAGCGGCCGGCCCGGGGATCCTCGCCCGCCTTGGTCCGCCGGGTGCAGGGCCAGCAGCCGATCGAGGTGTAGCCCTGCCGGAACAGCTCGTTGACCGGCACGTTCCACCGGGAGATGTAGGCGTCGACGTCGGCCTGGCTCCAGGCGGCGATCGGGTTCACCTTGACCTTGCCGCGTCGCGGGTCGAAGCCCACCACCGGGGTATTGGCCCGGGTCGGCGACTCGTCCCGGCGCAGCCCGGCCGCCCAGGCGTCGTAGTCGGCCAGAGCCCGCTCCAGCGGCTCCACCTTGCGCAGCGCGCAGCACTCGTCGGGTGCCCGGGAGAAGAGCCGGGGACCGTACTCGCCGTCCTGCTGGCCGACGGTCTGCCGGGGCCGGACGGAGCGTACGTTGACCGGCAGGGTACGGGCCACGGCGTCGCGTACCCGAAGGGTCTCCGGGAAGTGCAGGCCGGTGTCCAGGAAGACCACGTCCACCCCGGGCGCCACCCGGGAGACCACGTGCGCCAGCACGGCGTCGGCCATCGAGCTGGTGACGCAGAACCGGTCGCCGAACTCGCCGACCGCCCAGCGGACGATCTCCTGGGCCGGTGCGCCGTCCAGTTCGCGGTTCGCCTCCTCGGCCAGCGCCCGCAGCTCCGCCGGGTCCCGCCGGGACGGGGAGGCCGGCACGTCGGGACCGAGCTTGACCAACCCGAGGTTGGCCGCGGCAACCGGGCTCATCGGTGCTCTCCTTCGGTCGAAAGCGCGGTGGCGAGCAGGCCGGTGAACTTCACCGTGAAGACCCGGGCGCAGGCCCGGCACTCCCAGGCACCGTGCGACGCCTCGTTGGGTCGCAGGTCCTCCTCGCCGCAGTACGGGCAGTAGAGGGGTGCGGCTCGGGTATCCCCACTCATCGCAGTTCCTCCTCGTCGACTCGCACGACCCAGTTCGCGAAGCTCTCGCCCTCGGTGCGACCGTCCAGGTAGCGGCGGGTGAGCCGCTCGACGTACTCCGGAAGCTCCGCCGCAGTGGTCTTCAGGCCGCGCAGCTTGCGGCCGAAGCCGGCGGACTGGCCCTGGGCCATGCCCAGGCCGCCGCCGAGGTGCACCTGGAAGCCCTCGACCTGGCGCCCGTCGGGCCCGACCACGAGCTGGCCCTTGAGGCCGATGTCGGCGGTCTGGGTCCGGGCGCAGGCGTTCGGGCAGCCGTTGAGGTGGATGCTCAGCCCCTCGCCGAGGTCGGCGCCGGCGAGCCGCTCCTCCAACCGGGCCACCAGTTCCTGGCCCCGGGCCTTGGTCTCGACGATGGCGAGCTTGCAGTATTCGAGGCCGGTGCAGGCCATGGTGTCGCGCCGCCAGACCGACGGGAACGCCTCCAGGCCGATCCGGCGCAGCGCCGCGACCAGCGAGTCGGTCCGCTCGGCCGGCACGTCCAGCACCAGGAGTTTCTGGTACGGGGTGAGGCTCACCCGGCCGCTGCCGTGCTCGGCGGCGGCGTCGGCCAGCTCGGCGAGCTGGGTGCCGGAGATCCGCCCCACCACCGGGGCGGCGCCGACGTAGTGGCGCCCGTCCCGCTGCCGGTGCACTCCGATGTGGTCGATCGGCTTGGCCGGCAGTTCCGGCGCCGGCCCGTCGAGCAGGCTGCGGCCCAGGTATTCCTTCTCCAGCACCTCGCGGAACTTGGCCACGCCCCAGTCGGCGACCAGGAACTTGAGCCGGGCGCGGTGCCGCAGCCGGCGGTAGCCGTAGTCGCGGAAGATCCCGACCACCCCGGCCCAGACGTCCGGCACCTCGTCCAGCGGCACCCAGACGCCGAGCCGCTGCGCCAGCATCGGGTTGGTGCTCAGCCCGCCACCGACCCAGAGGTCGAAGCCGGGGCCGTGCTCGGGGTGCTCGACGCCGAGGAAGGAGATGTCGTTGACCTCGTACGGCGTGTCGGCCAGCCAGGAGATCGAGGACTTGAACTTGCGCGGCAGGTTGGAGTATTGCGGGTCGCCGACGTAGCGCCGGACGATCTCGTCGATCGCGGGGGTCGGGTCGAGCAGCTCCGCCTCGGCGATGCCGGCGACCGGGCTGCCGAGCACCACCCGGGGGCAGTCGCCGCACGCCTCGGTGGTCTGCAGGCCGACCGCCTCCAGCCGGCGCCAGATCTCCGGCATGTCCTCGACCCGGATCCAGTGCAGCTGGATGTTCTGCCGGTCGGTGATGTCGGCGCTGTCCCGGGCGTACCTCTGGGAGACCTCGGCGATCGTCCGGAGCTGCTCCAGGTTGAGCTGGCCGCCGTCGATCCGGACCCGGAGCATGAAGTACTCGTCTTCCAGCTCGTGCGGCTCCAGCACGGCGGTCCGGCCGCCGTCGATGCCGGCCTTGCGCTGGGTGTAGAGCCCCCACCAGCGGAACCGCCCGCGCAGGTCCTGCGGGTCGATCGAGGCGAAGCCCCGGTGCGCGTAGATGTTCTCGATCCGGGCCCGTACGTTCAGCGGGTTGTCGTCCTTCTTGGTCCGCTCGTTGGGGTTGAGCGGCTCCCGGTGCCCGAGCGCCCACTGCCCCTCGCCTCGCGGACGACGGGCCGGTCGGGCCGCGCGTGCGCTGCTGCCCGCCGGTGCGCTGGTGGCGCCGGGTCGGGACGGGGTGTCGCTGACCGCCATCGCGGCGTCCTCCGTTGTTCGGTGTGACTCGGTGGACGCGCAGGGCGACGGCCTCGGCCCAGGGCGGACCGGAGACGACGGTGTCGGAAACGACGGTGTCGGGGAAGCCGGCGCACTGCACGCCCGGGACGGAACAGGTCCGGGCGGCGTCAGTGGGCCGGACAGATCGCGCTGCGAACGCGGCCGTAGTCCACGTGGCGGCGGGAGGTGAATCCCGGCCTCGCGAAGCGGCGCACGGCGGCGGTCATACCCGTCATGCTGCCACATCCGTATCGGCCGGACCACCGCCGCGACCACTGATCCCGCCTGGCGGACCCGCTGTGGTCAGCTTCACGCTACGATTTCGAATATTGGAACTAATGCGACAGATGGCATCTCATCGGCCATAGATCGCGGTTCGGCTCGACCCGTTCGCCGGATCGTCCTGCCGGGTCGGTTCCGCCGGGCGATCTGGCTCTGGCCGGGCCTGGCCACCCTGCTCGTCACCGCCGTCCAGCTCGACCGCGCCCCGCTCTGGCGCGACGAGCTGGCGACCTGGAGCGCCGCCTCCCGGCCGCTGCCCGACCTGCTCCGGCTGATCGGCACGATCGACGCGGTCAACGGCCCGTACTACCTGCTGATGCACGGCTGGCTGGCGGTGGCCGGAGACTCCGTCGTCGCCCTGCGGCTGCCGTCCGCGCTCGCCATGGCCGGGGCCGCCGCGCTGACCACCGTGCTCGGCGCCCGGCTCTTCGGCCGCCGGGCCGGGCTGCTCGCCGGGCTGCTCTTCGCGATACTGCCGAGCACCTCCCGGTACGGCCAGGAGGCCCGCCCGTACGCCCTGGCGACGCTGCTCGCGGTGCTGGCAACCCTGCTGCTGCGCCGGGCGGTGGAGCGTTCGACGTGGCCGCGCTGGGTTGGTTACGCGGCGGCGGTGCTCGGGCTGGGCCTGGCCAACCTGTTCGCGGTCAGCCTGGTCGCCGGGCACGCGTTCGCCGTCCTGCTCGGTCGACGTGACCCGGTACGACTGCGCGGGCTGCTCGCGGTCGGTCTCGCCGGGCTGCTGCTGGTGCCGCTGGCCGTGCTCGGCCGGAGCCAGCAGGGCCGGCAGCTCGACTGGGTGGGCCGCCCCGGGTTCGGCGACCTGCTCGGGTTGCCCGGCAGTGTGGTGCAGGCCGGGGTGGTCGGCGGGCTGCTGGTCGGGCTCGCCGCCGTCGCCGTCGCTGCCCGCGGGCGCTGGGGTGTCGTACTCGGCCTGACTGTCCTGCTGCCGGGGCTGCTGCTCTTCGTCGCCGGGCAGGTCACCCCACTCTTCGTACCGCGCTACCTGCTCTTCGTGGTCCCGTTCGCCTGCCTGCTGGCCGCCGCGACCCTGGCCCCGCTCCGGCCGGCCGCCGGGCTGACGATCGTGCTGGTCGCCGGCCTGCTTGGCGCACCCGAGCAGGCGGCGCTACGGCGCACACACGAGTGGCCGCGCACCGCCCCGGTGGACTACCCGGCAGCGGTACGCATCATCGCCGCACATCAGCGACCGGGTGACGGCATCGTGTACGCGCCTCGGGACGGCTGGGCGTTCCTCGACCTGGCCACCGCGTACTACCTGCGGACTGACCGCCCCCGGGACGTCCTGCTGGCCCAGGACCAGATCCGCCGGGCCGACTTCTGGGCGACCGAGTGCACCCGGCCGGCGGAGTGCCTGGCCCCAGTCGACCGACTCTGGCTGCTCTCCTGGGGAGCACAGGCGGATTCGCTGGCCGCGATGCCCGCCGGTCGAGCGGACCCACTGCGCGCCGCCTTCCGGATCAACCGGCACTGGACGGTGCGAGGTCTCACCGTGGACCTGCTGGTCCGCCGCTCGGCCTAGCCCGACGTACACGAGTAGATCTTGACGACTTCTTGCGCCTGGGACGACAACAAGTCGTCAAGATCTGTCGAAGATACGCACAGCTGCTTTATCGGGCCAGTGGGACCACGAGCAGCGCTTCGGTGCCGGCACCGGCCCGGTTGCGCAGCTCGATGGTGCCGCGCAGCTCCCCGGTGGCCAGCGCGCGGACGATCTGGAGGCCGAGCCGGCTGCCCTGGTCGGCGTCGAAGTCCTCCGGCAGGCCCCGGCCGTTGTCGGCGACCGTGACGTGCAGTTGCTTGCGGAACCGGTGCGCCGAGACGACCACCTCGGCCGGCTCGGCTGGCCGGTCCGGCTTCTCCTCGGCGCCCGCCGGCCGCTGTTCCGCCGGGGCGGCTCCGTCCGGGGCGGGCATGTCCAGGGCGACCCCGTCCAGGACGGCGGTCGGCGGCACCGCCCCGTTCTCGCCCTGCTCCGGGAAGGCGTGCTCGACCGCGTTGAGCAGCAGCTCGTTCAGCACGATCACCAGCGAGGTGGCGATCTCCGCCGGCAGCACACCGAAGCTGCCCTGCCGGCGTACCCGTACCGGGACCTCGGTCGCGGCCACCTCGGCGGCGGCCGCCGCCACCCGGTCCACGATGCCGTCGAACTCGACCGCCTCGTCGCTGGACATCGAGAGGGTCTCGTGCACCAGGGCGATCGAGGCGACCCGGCGTACCGACTCCTCCAGCGCGGCCCGGGCGGCCGGGATGCCGACCCGGCGGGCTTGGAGCCGGAGCAGCGCGGCGACGGTCTGGAGGTTGTTCTTCACCCGGTGGTGGATCTCCCGGATGGTGGCGTCCTTGGTGATCAGGGCGCGATCGCGGCGGCGTACCTCGGTCATGTCCCGGACCAGCACCAGCGCGCCGATCGGCACCCCGGCGGGCATCAGCGGCAGGGCCCGGGTCAGCACGGTCGCGCCCCGAGCCTCGATCTCCCGGCGCGGCGGCGCCTCGCCGCGCAGCGCGGCGAGCACCCGGTTGGCCGCCTCGGTGCCCTCCAGCGGATCGGCGGCCAGCCGGCCGTTCAGCGCCGCCAGGTCCTCGCCGACCAGGTGCGAGGCGAACCCGAGCCGCCGGTACGCGGACTGCGCGTTCGGGCTCGCGTAGGTGACCTTGCCGTTGGCGTCCAGCCGGACCAGCCCGTCGCCGACCCGGGGTGCCGTGGTGGTCTCGCCGGGGTGGCGTACCGGCGGAAACGTGCCGTCGGAGAGCATCTGGGCCAGGTCGTCGGCGGTGGTCAGGTAGTTCAGTTCGAGCTGGCTCGGGGTACGCGCGGTGGAGAGGTTGGTGTCCCGGCCCACCACGGCGATCACCTCGCCCGACTCGCCGTCGCCGGAGCGCAGCCGGACCGGGATCGCCTCGTGCCGGGCCGGGGTGTCGCCATACCAGACCGGGTCGCCCTCCCGCCAGATCCGCCCCTGGGTGTACGCGATGGCCAGGTGCGCCACCTCGGGTCCGCCGACGATCCGCCCCACCTGGTCGTCCTGGTACGCGGTCGGCGCGGTCGTCGGGCGCACCTGGGCGACACAGACGAACCCGTCGGTGTCGCTGACCGGTACCCAGAGCAGCAGGTCGGCGAAGGACAGGTCGGAGAGGAGTTGCCAGTCGCCGGCCACCCGGTGCAGGTGGTCGATGTCGACCGGTCGCAGGCCGGTGTGCTCCTCGGCGAGATCGCGCAGCGTGGACACGGGGCAAGCCTGCCACGACCACGCCCGGTGCGGGTATCACCACCGGATGCCCGCACCGGCGGGCGCGCCTGACCCGCTCCCGAGACCGGCGGCAGCACGGGTTCGCCGAGCGGGTCAGAGCGTCGCGGTCACCTTGTGCAGTCCGCGCGGGGCGTCGGGATCCTCGCCCCGGGCCAGTGCCAGCGCGAGGGCGAGCCGCTGCACCGGCAGGATGTCCAGCAGCGGGGCGTACCGCTCGTCGACCTCCGGCACGGGTAGCTGGGCGGCGGCTCCGGCGACCCCGGCCGGCCCGACCACCACCAGGTCCGCGCCGCGTTCGCCGACCTTGGCGACCACCTCGCGCATGGCGGTGCCGCCGGGCCCGGCACCGACGACGGCCAGCACCGGTACGTCCGGATCGGTCATCGCCAGCGGGCCGTGCAGCAGGTCGGCGCCGGAGAAGGCGAGCGCCGGCAGGTAGGAGGTCTCCATCAGCTTCAGCGCCGCCTCCCGGGCGGTCGGGTACGCGTACCCCCGGCCGGTGGTGACCATCCGGTCCGCGAAGCGGTAGCGGGCGGCGAGCTGCCCCGGCGCCGGGTCGGCGAGGGTACGGGCAGCCAGTTCCGGCAGCGCCGCCAGCCCGGCCCGCTCCTCGGCGGGCACCACCCCGTCCCCGGCCCGGATCCCCTCGACCAGTAGCAGCAGCGCGAGCAGTTCGGCGGTGTACGTCTTGGTCGCGGCGACCGCCCGTTCGTGCCCGGCGGCCACGTCGATCGCGAGTTCGGCCGCGCCGGTCAGCGGGGAGTCGGGCGCGTTGGTCACCGCCAGGGTCAGCGCACCGGCCTCCCGGGCCACCCGCAGCACCTCGGTCAGGTCGGGTGACCCGCCGCTCTGGCTCACCCCGACGACCAGAGCCTCGGACAGGTCAGGCCGGGCGCCGAAGACGGTGATGGTGCTTGGCGAGGCGAGCCCGGCGGGAAGCCCGAGCCGGATCTCGGTCAGGTACGCCGCGTACAGCGCCGCGTGGTCCGAGGTGCCGCGTGCGGTGAACACCACGTGCTTCGGCCGGCGTTCCGCGATCACGGCCGCCACCTGCGCGATCGCGGCCGTCGAGGCCGGTTCCAGCAGTCGCGCGAAGCCTTCCGGCTGCTCGGCGATGTCCGCCGCCATGCCGGCTCCCGGTTGCGCCACGATGACCTCCTCATGCGCGTTTCCCGCGCGTTCCATGCTCAGCCTTGCACGATTGGACGCTTCAGAGCAATCTAACGATCAGCTTTGCGCAGTAGATCACCAACCGCCGTCACCATGCCCTAGGCTCCCCAACCCAGGGGAAATTCCACGTACGAAGGGTCGACTCGGTGCCCGAGGGAACGGACGACCCCCGGCTCTCGGCCGAGGGGGAACTCGCGCTGGCCCGGCTGGCGCTGGACGAGGGCGACCTCCGGCACGCCGCCGGTCACCTGGCCGGAGCGATCGCGTACGCCCCGACCATGCCGGAGGTGCACGAGGCGCTCGCCCAGCTCGCCGCCCGGTCCGGCGGCGGGGTCGAGCTCTTCCCGCTCGACCAGCACCCGTTCATCGGTACCGTGGTGGCCCGCGCGCACCTGCTCGCCGCCGCCGGGCGCCCCGGCGACGGGCTGGAACTGCTCGCCGCCGCCACCGGTCACGTCCCCTCGGCCGACTGGGCCGGCGTGCCCTGGGTGAGCGCCCCCGAACTCCCCGGCCTGCTCGATCCGGACCGGATCGCCCGGGTGCTGATGCAGGTCTGCGCCGGCATCTCCGACCCGGTGCCGGAGACCGCCCGCGAACCGCTCTGGCCCTACCTGCGGCTGGCCCGGCACGCCGTGGCGGCACATCCCCGGCACGGCCTGCTGCTCGGCGCGGCATCCGCGCTGGCCCGCCGGGTCGGCGCGGTCGGCCAGGCCGTCGAATGGGCCGGCCGGGGGGCCCGGGAACTGCCGTCGAAGCTCTCCGAGGTGTGGCTCGGCTACGCCTACCGCAGCGCCGGGCGGACCACCGAGGCGCTCGCCGCGCTGCGCCGGGCCGTCGACCACGACCCCGACGACCTCTCGGTGTACGCCGACATCGCCGGCACCCTCGCCGACCACGGCCGGCTCGGCGAGGCGCTGGACTGGATCGACCGGGCGCTGGCCCGGGACCCGTCCTTCGACTGCGCGGTGCACACCGGTCACCGGCTGCGCTACCGCCGGGACGGCGACCTCGGCCACCTGGTGGCGCTGGCCGACTTCCAGCGGGACCATCCGGACGACTCGCACGAGCACAGTGACCTCGCCGAGTGCTGCCAGAACCAGCCGTGGCTGGGCCGGGTCCCGCCAGCCACCGAGACGGTGGCGGTGGCGCTGCGGCAGCGGCTGGCCACCGGCGAACCGGCCGACGGCGCCCGGCTGCCGCTGGACGGGCTGGAGCCGCCCAGCGCGATGCGTACGCTGCACGGGGCGGCCCCGGCCCTGGTCGTCACCGTCGCCGCCACCCCGGAGCCGGATCTGCGCGAGCCACGCCGCCCGGTCGGGCACCAGCTCTGGCGGTACGCCGGCATCACCGCCGTACCGGCCGTGCCGGAGCCGACCGACGCGGCGGTACGCCGGATCCAGCAGTTGGCTCACCCCGCCTGGCCGCATCCGCCGGCCGCCTACGACGCGGCGGTCGGGCTCGCCACGCTCGAACTCGACGACCTGCTCGGCCTGCTGGCCCATCCGCCGGCACCGCCACCGACCGAACTGGGCCGTACGCTGAGCCGGCACGACCCGACACTCTGGGTGCGCTGTGTCCAGGTCTGGGTCTGCCTCGGGCTGCTGCACCACCGCACCGACGAGCCGTGGCCGGACTCGACCCGGCGCAGAGTACTGCTCGACCTGATCTGGGGCGTCGAGGACTGGGTCACCGAGGCGGCCCTGTTCGCCCTGGTCACCGCCGCCTGGGTGGACCCGTCGGTGCGTACCGAGGTGGCCCGGGTCGCCGCCGGTCGGTTCGGTGACGCGGTCGAGGTGGCACAGCGGCGGCCGGTCACCGTGCTGCGTTCGCTGGCCCAGCTCGTGCTGGCCACCCCGGCCGCCGAGCCGACCGCAGTCGACACCGCCCGGCTGCTGCTCGGCCGGGACGGCACTGCGGTGGCGCCCCGGCAGCGCCGGTTCGGCCGGCTGCTGGACCGGATGTGGCGGCGGTTCACCCGGCACGGCTGAAACTCCGCACAGCGCGCCGGGTTCCGCGGCCGAAACTCCGCACGGCCGGTCGGGTCCCACGGCTGAAACTCCGCACGGCCGGTCGCCGGGGCCCGAGTTCCGCAGGGCGGGTCGGGTCTGGGAGACGAAGGCGGCGCCGTCCCTGTCGACAGGAACGGCGCCGGGGCGGAGGTCAGCGTACGGGCGGGCTGGCCAGGGCGGTCTCCGCCTGCTCCTCGGGAGTGTCGGCCGCGGAGGCGGGACCGCCGCGCAGCGGGATCTCCTTGACGAACCAGGCCAGCACGGCCACAGCCAGCGCGAACGGTACCGCCCAGACGAAGACCACCCCGATCGCGTCGGCGAGACCGCTGAGCACCGCGTGCTGCTGCTCCGGCGGCAGCGCCCGCAACGCGGCCGGGTCGACTCCGGCGCCCTCGCCGCCGGCCATCATCGGCCCGGCGGGCGAGTCGGCCAGCCGGTTGGCGAAGACCGCCCCGAAGAGCGAGATCCCGAACGAGCCGCCGATCGACCGGAAGAAGGTGGCCGCGCCGCTCGCCGCGCCGAGGTCCTTCTGCTCCACGCTGTTCTGCGCGATCAGCATCGAGGTCTGCATCAGGAAGCCCATCCCGACACCGAGCACGATCATGTAGAGCGAGGACTCCAGCTTGCCGGTGTCGACGTCGAGCATGGCCAGCAGCGCCATCCCGGCAGTCATCACGATCCCGCCGACGATCGGGAAGGCCCGGTAGCGGCCGGTCCTGGTGATCGCCCGGCCGACCACGATCGACACCACCAGCATGCCGAACATCAGCGGCAGCAGCAGCAGCCCGCTGTTGGTCGCGGAGGCGCCCTGCACGGTCTGCTGGAACAGCGGCAGGAAGTTCATCGAGCCGAACATCGCGAAGCCGAGCAGGAAGCCGATCACCGAGATCACCGCGAAGTTGCGGTTGGCGAAGAGGCTCAGCGGCAGGATCGGCTCCGGCACCCGCCGCTCGACCACGGCGAAGGCGATCAGCGAGAGCGCGGCGACGGCGGCCAGGCCGAGAATCTGGCCGGAGATCCAGTCGTACTCGTTGCCGCCCCAGGTGGTGACCAGCACGATCGCGGTGATCCCGACCGAGAGCAGCGCGGCGCCGAGCCAGTCGATCCGGTGCTCGGTGCGGTACTTCGGCAGGTGCATCCTGGTGGCCAGCAGGATCAGCGCCACGCCGCCGAGCGGCAGGTTGACGTAGAACGCCCACCGCCAGGAGAGGTGGTCGGTGATGAAGCCGCCGACCAGCGGACCGGCCACCATGGCAATGGCCATGATGCCGGCGATCATGCCCTGGTAGCGACCCCGCTCCCGGGGCGGGACCAGGTCACCGATGATCGCCATCACGCCGACCATCAGGCCGCCCGCGCCGAGGCCCTGCACCGCGCGGAAGGCGATCAGCTCCATCATCCCGTCGCCGGGGCCGCCGAGCATCGCCGAACCGGCCATCCCGCAGAGCGCCGACCCGAACAGGAACAGCACGATCGAGCTGAGGAAGACGGTCTTGCGGCCGTACAGGTCGCCGAGTTTGCCCCAGATCGGGGTGGAGACGGTCGACCCGAGCACGTAGGCCGTGACCACCCAGGTGAAGTGGTTGAGTCCGCCGAACTCGCCGACGATCCTCGGCAGCGCGGTGCTGACGATCATGTTGTCGAGCATCGCGAGCATCATCGCGATCATCAGGCCGCCGAGGACGACTCTGATGTTGACTGGTCGTTGCGGCGCATCCGCCATCGTGGTCATCGGTAGGCTCTCCCCCTGGGTGCAACCGCTTACTTGCCGACCGGCTAGTGATTCTACCTGCCGTACGGTAAGCTGGGCGCCGGGTTCACGTCAAGCGATTACGAGAGGTGGTCCGGGTGACCGGCAGCACAGGTGACACGCGGTCCCGGATCCAGGCCGTGGCCCTGGAACTCTTCACCGAGCAGGGCTACGAGAAGACCTCACTACGGGAGATCGCCGAACGGCTGGGCGTCACCAAGGCGGCCCTCTATTACCACTTCAAGAGCAAGGACGACATCGTCGACAGCTTCGTGTCCGACCGAGTCGAGCGGCTGGACCGGCTGATCGAGTGGGCTGCGGAGCAGCCGGTCGACGCGGTCGGCCGCCGGACGACGCTGCGCCGCTACTGCGAGGAGTTCTTCGGCGACGACGGTCGCAACGTGATGCAGTTCTTCGAGCAGAACCGGACGGTGGTCAAGCACCATCCCGCCGGCCAGATGATGCGGGACCGGATGCTGCGGATCGCCGAGCTGCTCGCCCGGGCCGACCCGTCGCCGGCCGGACAGCTCCGGGCGACGCTGGCGCTCTTCTCCGTACACGGCAGTCTCTTCGCGCTACGCGGCGAGATCAGCTCCAGGGAACGGCAGGAACTCGCGCTGGAGATCGCCAACGAGCTGCTCGACCGGATCGGCGAGAACCCCACCCGGCCCGACGAGCCGGAACCCGAGGCGGACAGCACTCCGACCGCCGCAGCCGGCTAACCTCCGGCTCCGGGTCTCAGCCCCGGCTCGGCTCCCGCAGCACGGTCGGCGCGGGGGTCAGGTCGAGGCGGAGCGCGAGCAGGTCCACCCCGGGGGCGGGCGACCAGTCCCGGTCCGGCGTACGGACGAAACCGAACCCCGCGTAGAGCCGGTGCGCGGGGGTGGAGAAGCTGCGGGTGCAGATCACCACCCGGGCACAGCCGAGCGACCTCGCCCGGTCCAGGCAGGCCCGGACCAGCGCCTTGCCAACACCCCGGCCCTGCGCGCCCGGGTCCACCGCCAGCATCCGGAACTCCGCCTCGCCGGGCCCGGACAGCTCGGCGTACGCCGAACCGGGGAGCACGAACAGCACGGCGCCGAGCAGCTCACCGGTGGCCTCGTCGGCGGCGACCAGCAGCTCGCCGGCGCCGGCCCGAGCCGGTACGTCGGTGAGCACCTGCTCGTACGTGTGGTCGCCGTCGAGTTGCCCGTCCGCCCGGTACGCCGCCACGGTGAGCCGGGCGATCGCGTCGAAGTCGGCCGGCTCGGCGATCCGGACCACCAGGTTGGTCATGCCGCTTCCTCGCTCCGTCGGGTCATGCCGTCGCCCGGGTCGCTGCCCCGGACGGGTCCCGCCGGGCGACCTGCCCGGCGGCCGGTCATTGAACCTTTTTCAACCTGAACCGCGCGGCGCGTGCGCCCCGGCTTCCCCCTGCGGCCACGACGGACCGCAGGGGGAAGTTGAAGAAGGTTCATTCGATCACGGCGATCAGGTCGCCGTCCTGCACGACGTCGCCCTCGTGCACGGCGAGTTGCCGGAGCACCCCGTCCGACTCGGCCACCACCGGGATCTCCATCTTCATGGATTCGAGGATCACCAGCGTGTCGCCCTCGGACACCGTATCGCCGGCCGCGGCCACGACCTTCCAGACGTTCGCCACCATCTCGGCGCGGATCTCCTCGGCCATGGGTTCCCCCTCGTCGTGACTGTTGCCCTGCGACGTATCCAATCATGCGACTGATCGCCGCCAAGGCCGGCACGGTGGCGGTCAGTCGCCGGCCGGGTCCGCCGAGCACCAGGGGGCGGGCGCTACCGAAAGGGCGTGCGTTCGCGGGCGGGCGTGCACCCGCGGGGTGTGCCGGGCACACCGCCTCGGCAGGGCCGCGCGGCGACCATGGGAGGATTGCCCGGCGCGAGCGGAAACGGGCGGTCGACGACGGTGGTCGGCGCCGCCCACGAAAACGGACGGAGGTCAGCATGGCGAAGAAGTCACGGAAGAAGAAGGCGCGGAAGAAGAGCGCCGCCAACCACGGCAAGCGCCCCAACTCCTGAGCTCGGCGCCAGCCTGGGCGGCCGGGCAGGGCACGGGACCGTCGGCGATCGCGACATCGCGCTCGCCAGATCCCGGCCCGCCCGGCGATCCGCCACGGCGGCAGTGCCCCGACGGATCGCCCGCTCAGTGAACCCTTCAACCTCCCCCTGCGGTCCGGCGGATCGCAGGGTCGGACGCAGTGCGTAACCGCCGCACGGTTCAGGACGGTTCAGTCGGCGAGATATTCCCGGGAGTCGGTCTCGAAGACCAGCTCGGCCAGTCGGACCCGCAGCCGTTCCCGAAGGTCGGCTGGCGCGGTCTCGTTGCCGCAGCAGCGCGCGACCAGCGCCTTGACCTCCTGCTCGATGCCGTACTCGCGCAGGCAGGGCGAGCACTCGTCGAGATGGTCCCGGATCAGGTTGCGCCGCTCGTCCGCGCATTCGAGGTCGAGGTAGAGATATACCTCGGTGAGGACCTCACGGCAGTCCGTCTCGTGCGGTTCACCGCAGCTCATTCGCTCACACCTCCCGGCCAGCGGCAGCGGACCTGGTCGACGGGGCGGACGAGAAGCCCCGCTCGGCAGCGTAGCGCTCAAGCAGCTTCCGTAGGTTCCGCCGGCCACGGTGCAGCCGGGACATCACGGTGCCGATCGGCGTCCCCATGATGTCGGCGACCTCCTTGTAGGAGAACCCCTCGACGTCGGTGAGGTAGACGGCGAGCCGGAACTCCTCCGGAAGCTGCTGCAACGCCTCTTTCACGTCGCTGTCCGGAAGCCGGTCCAGCGCCTCCGTCTCGGCCGAGCGCAGCCCGCTGGAGGTGTGCGACTCCGCCTCGGCGAGCTGCCAGTCGGTGATCTCCTCGGTAGGCGCCTGCACGGGTTGCCGCTGCCGCCGACGGTAGGAGTTGATGTAGGTGTTGGTCAGGATCCGGTAGAGCCACGCCTTGAGGTTCGTACCCTCTTCGAACTGGTGGAACGCGGCGAACGCCTTCAGGAAGGTCTCCTGGACCAGATCCTCCGCGTCGGCGGGGTTGCGGGTCATCCGCAGGCCGGCGGCGTACAACTGGTCGACGAAGGGCAGCGCGTCACGTTCGAACCGGGCCCTACGCTCGTCCGTCTTCTCCGCTGTCAACCGGCCGTCTCCCTCGCCTCGGTACCGAACCGGCGCGGTGATCTTCTTCCCCACCACCGCAGCGTTATTCGGCTGTCCCGCCGAGGATACGCGGAAAGCGCGGCCCGGCGACTCGGTTCGGGCGGTGGCGGTACCCACCCCGGGCCGGTCACCCGACGACCGGGAGGGAGGACCGTTCCGCCTCCGGTCGGGCCACCGCGCCTCGCGGTCGTGCTCCAGGCTCCGTGTCTCGGTCGACACCGGGCAAACCCCCTTGTGGCTCCACTTGCTTCCGGGAGTTGTAACCGCCGTACCGGGCGAGGCATTCCGTCCACCGCCCATCCCTGGCCCCGGCCGTGGCCAATCCGTTCGGACTACCCACGACTGGGACCAGGAAGGGCCTGGGAGGACGAAACCGGGCGCCACGTCCGATTCGCAGAATCGCAGGCGGTGTCCGGCATCAGTTGGAGCAACGATCACGCCGGCAGGACAGAAACGGCCGGTCGGCCACCGCCTCAGCCCGCCCAGCCGCGCTCGCGCAGCCAGCCGAGCACCAGCTCGGCCGTTCCCGCCGGGTCGACGCGCAGGTCGTGCCGTTCGCCCGGCCGTACCTCCACCCGGACCCCAGGCTCCGCGGCCGGTACGCCGAACGGGTCCCGATCGCCGTTCACCACCAGGGTCGGTACTCCGGTACGCAGCTCCGCCGCCCGGGACCGCTCGGGCCGGCCGGGCGGATGGAGCGGAAAGGCGAGCGCGACGACCCCGGACGCGCCGAGGATGCCGGCGGTGCGGCAGGCGACCCGGGCACCGCTGGACCGGCCGCCGACGACCAGGGTGGGTGCCGCGTGGTGGCGGCCCAGCAGCTCGGTGACGACCGCCACCCAGGCCTCGTCGAGCTGGCCGGCGGGGGCCGGTGCCCGCCGCCCGGCGACCCGGTACGGCTGGGTCACCCTGGCCACCGCGACCCCGGCCCCGACCGCCGCGTCCCGGAGCGCGACCAGGTCCGGTGCGTCCACGCTGCCGCCCGCGCCGTGCCCCAGCACCAGCAGGGTGGTCGGCTCGGGACGCGGCAGGTCGACGTCCACCCGGGCGGGGCCGCGTGGAGTGTCGATCTCGTCTCCGCACTGCACGGCGCCACTGTATGGCAACCCGGCCGGGTCGCCCGGTGTCACCGCCGGTAGCCGGTCCGGTGCCACCACCGGTTAGCTGGTCCGGTGCCACCACCCGCGCCCGATCGACGGTGTCGACCCGGTCCGGCCCGACCTGACCTGACCTGCCGGCGACCGGTGCTGCCCGGTCGGTGGCCGGGTCAGCGGCGGCTGGAGCTGAGCGGTACGAGGGTCAGCAGGCGGTCCCGGACCGGTGGCCCGGCGTCGACGACCGCATCCGGGTCACGCTCCACCTGGTCTCGCCAGGCGACCAGCATCGCCCGGCGTTCACGCGGCGTGGTCGCTCCCCATACCCCGTGACAGTCACCCACCTCAAGCGCCCAGGCGAGGCAGGGTCCCTGCACGTCACAGGTCCGGCACAGCGCGACGGCCGAGTCGGCCGGCTCGCTGGGTGCCGGGAAAAATGTCTCCGGGTCCACGCTCTGGCACACCCCCCGGGTACGCCAGGCATCGTCCAGGCGCCGCTCGCTGAGTGCCCGAAGCAACCTCGGGTCTCGACGCGCCGCGGCGACCTCGTGCGGGCGTGGCATCCGCGCCCGTGTCATTCACCCACCTCCCCCGTGGGACCGACGAAGATCGATGAGTGCCGCTCGCCCGGTGCGAGCCGACACCCACTGCCGGCGCTGTGTTCTATCGCACCACCACTATGCGTGACAAGGGCTCTCAGCAAAGGTGTGGAAAACTCCGGCTGACGATCCACCCCGAACAGTGGCAAATCGGTGCAGGCAAATACCCGGTTCCGGAGTCAGAACAGTGTCGATGCGACCGGCTCTTCTGGTAACGCCCGCAGCGGCGCGGCGGTGACCCGGGCGACGAGTTCCGGGCCGTCGTTCCGGACGTCTCCGACAGCCCTGCCGACCGGCCGGATCTCGATCGCGGCCAGCGTTTTCTCGTCCGGCGGTGCGAGTAGCAGGGCCGGGTCGTCGTCGCCGTCGAGCCAGTCGGACCAGCGCTGCCGGGGCAGCAGCAGCGGCATCCGGTCGTGCACCAGGGCCAGTTCGCCGAGCGCGGCCGTGGTGACCACGCTGGTGGTGAGCAGCGGGTCGCCGGCACCGTGCCAGACCGACCAGAGGCCGGCGAAGGCGAGCACCCCGCCGTCGCGCGGAGTCATGAAGTACGCCTGCTTGCCGCCATCTTGGCGGACCCACTCGTACCAGCCGTCGGCCGGGACGAGGCAGCGACGCCGGGCGAACGCGTGCGCGTACGCCCGGGTGGTGGCGACCGTCTCGGCGCGGGCATTGATCATGCGGGCGGCGCCCCGGGTGTCCTTGGCCCAGTGCGGCAGCAGGCCCCAACGGGCCACGGAGAGCAGCGAACCGCCCGAGTCGGCGCAGACGCGCACGATCGGCACCGGATCGGTCGGCGCGACGTTGTAGTCGGCCGCGAGCCGGCCACCGGTCTCGTCGAACGCCTCGAAGAGAGCGCTCAGATCGGCCGCGCTGCGGGTGGTCGCGTACCTGCCGCACATGGTGGCCACGCTAGCGCCTCCGGCGCCGGCCGGCCGTCCCGCTCAGCCCGCCTCCGGTGCCGGCCGGCCGTCCCGTCAGGCGGGAGGGGCCGAGGCTCCGATCCGGTACGCCCGCTGTCGGGGCAGAATGTACCGGTGCCGAACCTGACGGCGGTCCGCCCGCTCGAGCCCTGGACCGCGCCGACCGCGACCGACCCGGTCGCCTCGACGCTGCGGCTGCCCGGCTCCAAGTCGTTGACGGCCCGGGCGCTGGTGCTCAGCGCGGTGGCCGACGGCCCCTCCACGCTGCGTCACCCGCTGCGCGCCCGGGACACCGAGCTGATGGCCGGCGGGCTGCGTGCGATGGGCGCGCACGTCTCCACCGTGGACGACGAGCGGTGGCTGGTCCGGCCCCACCCGCTCCAGGGCCCGGCGCACGTCGACGTCGGCCTCTCCGGCACGGTCATGCGGTTCGTCCCGCCGGTCGCCGGGCTGGCCGAGGGGCCGGTCACCTTCGACGGCGACCCGCACGCGCGACTCCGCCCGCTCGGCCCGCTGGTCGCGGCGCTCCGCTCCATCGGGGTACGCATCGACACCACCGAGGGCGCCAGCCTGCCGCTGACCGTGCAGGGCGCCGGTCAGGTGCGCGGCGGCGAGGTGGTGATCGACGCCTCGGCGTCCAGCCAGTTCGTCTCCGGGCTGCTGCTCGGCGGGGCCCGGTTCGCGCACGGGATCGTGGTCCGGCACGTCGGCCCGCCGGTCCCGTCCGCGCCACACCTGCGGATGACCGTGCAGATGCTCCGGGCCGCCGGTGCCGCGGTCGACGACGCCAGCCCGGACGTCTGGGCGGTGGAGCCGGGTCGGCTCTCCGGGCGCGGCTGGGACATCGAGCCGGACCTCTCCGGCGCGGTGCCGTTCTTCGCCGCCGCGCTGGTCACCGGGGGCGCGGTGACCCTGCTCGGCTGGCCGCGCAGCAGCCTGCAACCGGTCGACACGCTGCGCGAACTGCTCTCCCGGATGGGCGGCGAGGTGATCCTGGGCACCGACGGCCTCACCGTGCGCGGCACCGGGGTGATCCGGGGGCTGGACGCCGACCTCTCCGACGTCAGCGAGTTCACGCCGGTGCTGGCCGCGCTCGCCGTACTGGCCGACTCGCCGTCCCGGCTGCGTGGCGTGGCACACATCCGGGGCCACGAAACCGACCGGCTGGCTGCGCTGGCCCGGGAGTTGAACGGGCTCGGTGCCGACGTCACCGACACCGCCGACGGGCTGGAGATCCGGCCCCGGCCGCTGCGCGGCGCCGCCTTCCGGACCTACGCCGACCACCGGATGGCCCACGCGGCGGCGGTGATCGGGCTCGCCGTGCCGGGTATCGAATTGGACGATGTGGCGTGTACCTCCAAAACCATGCCCGAGTTCCCGGCACTATGGTCGACGATGGTGACCGGCGGCGACGGGCGCCGGTAGCCGGGACCGATCCGTCCCCCTCGCTGATCGCCGCCGCCGGAAGACGAGACGGGGAGCGGAGCTGGCGGGCAAACGGCGGGAGTACGACGAGGAGGACGTACGGGTACGACCCGGACGTTCGTCGCGCCCGCGTACCCGGACCAGGCCCCGGCACTCCGACGCGGTCGACGGCTTCGTGATCGCCGTGGACCGGGGCCGCTACACCTGCGTGGTCGGTGACGACCCGGGGGCCGGGCGCGGCGACCGGACCGACGGCGGGACGGTCACCGCGATGCGGGCCCGCGAACTGGGCCGGAAGTCGGTGGTCGTCGGCGACCGGGTCGCACTGGTCGGGGACACCTCCGGGGCGGCGGGAGCACTGGCCCGGATCGTCCGGATCGCCGAGCGGACCTCCGTGCTGCGGCGTACCGCCGACGACGACGAGACCACCGCCGAGGGGCGGCTCGAACGGGTCGTCGTGGCCAACGCCGACCAGCTCGTGATCGTCAGCTCGCTGGCCGACCCGCCGCCGCGGACCGGGTTCATCGACCGGTGCCTGGTGGCGGCGTACGACGCCGACATCGAGCCGCTGCTCTGCCTGACCAAGGCGGATCTGGCGCCGCCCGACGAGGTGCTCGGCTACTACACGGAACTGGACCTGCGACACGTACTCGTCGGACCCGGCTCGGACCTCGACGAGCTGCGCGGGCTGCTCGCCGAGCGGATCTCGGTCATGGTCGGGCACTCCGGGGTGGGCAAGTCGACGCTGGTGAACCGGCTGGTGCCGGAGGCGGACCGGGCGGTCGGCACGGTCAGCGCGATCGGGCGGGGCCGGCACACCTCCACCAGCGCCGTCGCGCTGCGCCTACCGTCGCTGCGGGGCAACCGGCGGGTGCATCCCGGCTGGATCGTCGACACTCCGGGGATCCGCAGCTTCGGCCTGGCGCACGTCTCGGCCGAGAGCCTGCTGCACGGCTTCCCCGACCTGGTCGAGGGGACCGTGGAGTGCCCGCCGAACTGCGAGCACACCCCGGACGAGGCCGACTGCGCGCTGGACGCCTGGGTGGCGGCCGGCAACGCCGACCCGCGCCGGCTGGCGTCGTACCGCCGGCTGCTGGCCTCCCGGGCCGGCGAAATCGAGTAGTTCCGCCGACATCGAGGGGCTCCGCCGGGGCGGCTAGCCGGGCAGCCCGTCCGGGTCGCTCGCGGTCGGGCCCGGGTCGAGGTCGACCGGGCCGCCGCTGCGCCAGTAGACGCCGTCCCGGCGGGTCAGCAGCACCTCGTCGACCAGATAGCGGCGCAGCGCGGCGTAGTCGTCGTACCAGGCTTGGAGCAGGGTGTTCACCTCCCGTTCGGAGTAGCGCACGCCCGGCTCGAAGGTCGTCACCACGTGTTCCAGCAGCAGCCGGCGCTTGCCGTGTGCGGCCGGCATCTGGGAGATCCGGCCGTCCCGGAGGAAGGCCCGGAGCACCGTGGCGGTGGCCCGGTCCGGGTCCAACTCCGCGTCGGGCTCACCGGAGGCGGGCGGATGGGCGCGTACCGCCTCCTTGAACGCCCCGACCAGGGCGACCGCCCGGCCGTCCACCGTCTCGACCAGGCCGCCGGACTCCAGCCGGCGCAGCGCGGCGAGCACGGTCCGGGCGGGCAGCCCGGTCCGCTCCGCCACCTCGACCACCTCGCCCGCGCCGAGCACCACGGCGGCGAAGGCGGCCAGCCGGTCCGGCTCGGCCAGCAGGCCGATCAGCATTTCGGGGGACGCGTCGGAAATCGGTTCGGTGGCCACGGCGCGGGATGCTAGCGCACCCGGCTGGACCGGATCGAGTAGGTTTCCGCCATGGCCCGGTACGCGGACGACCTGTCCCTGGCGCACATGCTCGCCGACACCGCCGACTCGATCTCGATGGCCCGGTTCCGGGCCCTGGATCTGCACGTGGAGGCGAAACCGGATCTGACGCCGGTCACCGACGCCGACACCGCCGTGGAGCGGGCCGTCCGGGCCACCCTGGCCCGCACCCGGCCCCGGGACGGCGTGCTCGGCGAGGAGTACGGCGCCTCCGCCGCACCCGCCGGAGCCGGCCCTCGGCAGTGGGTGATCGACCCGATCGACGGCACCAAGAACTTCGTCCGGGGAGTGCCGATCTGGGCCACCCTGATCTCGCTGATGGACGGCGACGTCCCGGTCGTCGGCCTGGTCTCCGCACCGGCCCTCGGTCGCCGCTGGTGGGCGGCGACCGGCCTCGGGGCGTACGCGGGCAAGCACCAGGCGGCGGCCACCCCGATCCGGGTCTCCGGGGTGGGCCGGCTCGCCGACGCCAGCTTCTGCTACTCCTCGCTGAACGGCTGGGAGGAGACCGGCCGGCTCGACCCGATGCTCGACATCATCCGGACGGTGTGGCGGAGCCGGGCGTACGGAGACTTCTACGGCTACATGCTGGTCGCCGAGGGGGCGGTCGACGCGATGGCCGAGCCGGAGCTGTCGCTGTGGGACCTGGCCGCACTGATCCCGATCGTGACCGAGGCCGGCGGCACCTTCACCGACCTGGCCGGACGCCCCGGCCCGGGCGGCGGCAGCGCGATCGCCAGCAACGGCAAACTGCACCAGGATCTGCTCGACCGGCTCGGCTAGCCGGCCGAGCGAAGCGGCGCGGCAGCCTCTATCCTCGCCAGGTGGTGTCCACCGGTTGGTGCTTCCTCGCGGCCATGATCGCCGCGTACGGCGTGGCCAACCTGCTCCAGTCGGTGGCCGCGACCCGGACGGCCCTGCACCACACCTTCGACCCCGGGCTGCTGCTGCGGCTGGTCGGGCACCGCAGCTATCTGGTCGGGCTGACCTGCCAGATGCTCGGCTTCGTCCTCGCCTTCCTGGCCCGGCGCGACCTGCCGCTCTTCCTGGTCCAGGCGAGCGTGGCGGCCGGGCTCGGCGTCACCGCCCTGCTCGGGGTGCTGGTGCTCAAGTGGCGGCTGCCGGCCGCCGAGGTCCTGCTGCTGGTGCTCCTGCTGGCCGGGATCACCGCGCTGGTGCTGGCCGCGAAACCGGCGCCGTCCCGGCAGCTCGGGACCGCCGGGGTGGTCGCCCTGGTCGCCGCGCTCGGCGTGATCGGCGCGCTCGGTTTTCCCGCCGTACGCCTGCACGGCGTGCCGGGTTCGGTGGCGCTCGGCGCGCTGGCCGGGTTGGCGTTCTCGGCCGCCGCAGTCGCCGCCCGGCCGCTCGCCTCGGTGCACTCGTTCGACGCTTTCCTCCAGGATCCCCTGCTCTACCTGCTGATCGTGCACTCGATCGTCGGCCAGTTGCTGCTCGGCCTGGCGATGCAGCGCGGCTCGACCACCGCGGCGGTGGCCGCGATGGACGCCGCCGGGGCGGTACCGGCGGCGATCGTCGGCCTGCTGCTGCTCGGTGACCGGATCTGGCCGGGCCGGGAGTGGCTGGCCGGGGTCGGCTTCCTGATCACCCTGGTCGCGGTGCTCGGCCTGACCCGGTACGCCGAGCCGCAGCACCAGCACACCCTGCTGCCCGACCAGCGGGGCAGGGAACTGCCCGCGCGATCCCCGGCCGCGCTGCCGGCCCTCCCCGCCGCACGACCGCCGAGGTCGACCGCGCCGAGCCGGCCCCGGTCCACCTCGATCGCACCGGTCCCCCGGCGCTGACCGTCGGCTCGCCGCGGGCCAGCCAGCGGCGACCCTCCGGCCCGATCGGCCGGCGGCTACGGTCCGGGCCGGTCGATCAGCTCGGCGCGGGCTGGCGGCGGCGTACCACCCGCTCGTAGAGGCGCTCCAGCGCGCCGGCCGTACGGTCCCAGGTGTAGCTGCACCGCACCCGGTCCACCGCCGCGTGCCCGTACGCGAACCGCTCCGCGTCGGCGGCGAGCAGCCGGCGCAGCGTCACGCCCAGCCCGCGTACGTCGCCGGGCGGGACGAGCCGGCCGGTGACCTCGTCGACGACGGTGTCCACGATGCCGCCCATCGAGTAGCCCACCACCGGCACCCCGCAGGCCATCGCCTCCAGCGGGATGCGGCCGGCAGAGGCGTACCGGGGAGTGCAGGCCACCACGTCGGCGGAGCGGTACCAGGCGGGCATCTGGTCGTGCGGCACCGAGCCGACCAGCCTGATCTGGTCGGCGACCCCGCTCTGCTCGGCGAGTTCCCGCAGCCGCCGGGCCTCGGCGTGGTTGCCCAGGTTGTCGGCGGGCGGGCCGCCGGCGATGACCAGCTCGACGTCCCCGACCAGCCGCAACGCCCGGATCAGATCCTCCTGCCCGTGTCCCGGCTCCAGGCCGCCGGCGGCCAGGATGCGCGGTCGCCTGTCCCGGGACACCGCCTCGCCCTCCGGGGCGAACAGTTCGGTGTCCACGCCCGCCGGCACCACCACCACGGAGGCGCGCTGCAACCCCATCCGGGTCAGCTCGTCGACCTCGTCGGTGCACTGCGCCACCGCCATGTCGACCGCCCGGGTCAGCGCCAGCTCCAGCGGAATCCGCTCGCCCGGCCCGCGGTACGCCTCGCCGAGGTGGCGGAGCTGCTCGACGCCGAGCGAGTGGAAGGTCTGCACGACCGGGATGACGGTGTCCCGGACGGCGCTCGCCGCCGCCAGCCCGCCGATCCAGAAGTGCCCGTGCACCACCTCGGGTGCCCAGTCCCCGGCCCAGCGGTCGGTCAGCCAGCGGCCGAGTTCCGGCACGTGCGGCACCAGTTCGCCGGTGGCGGTACGCCGGGACGGACCCACCGGCACCCGTTCCACCCGGTACCCGCCGATCTCGGTGGTCGGCGGTGCGTCGGGGTCGTCGAGCCGCTCGTACACCCGTACGTCGTGGCCGCGTCCGGTCAGCTCGGCGGCCACCCGGGCCACGTGCTGGTGCGTGCCGGCGAACTGGCCGCGACGCTCCTGCGGCGGGCCGGCGTGTGCGCAGACGAGGCCAACGCGCATGGGTCACCTCCAGCGACGGCTAGGGCGGGCTAGGGCCGTTCGATCAGAGGCTCCCATTAACCACGGCGGACCGAGCGGAAACCTGGCAAACCGGTCCGCCGACCCCACCGGCCCGGCCACCCGTCGCCGACGGCCGGCGTCGCGGGAGCCGGTCACCGACCGTGCCGTCGCCGTCCTTCCCGTTTCGTCGCCGGCTAATCCGCACCGGGCCGGCCGACCGTGAAGCGCGCGATTCCCACCGGATCAGCTCGCACCGGATCCGCCGGCCCACCCCGCCTGTCCGCACCCGCCCGCCCGGTCCGCGTCGGCCGGACGCCAGCGGTCGCCGATCCCATCCCCGCCCGCCGATCCGGGAAACGGCGCGCGGCGGCAGCGGTCGGCCGGGCGCCTGGTCCACCTTCGCCCGGTTACGGTTACCCCGGGAGCGGGTAGTGATCTGTCATGCGCGATGACGAGTTTCCGACGCCCGTGTCCGACCCGGAGGCGGAGGGCCTGCCCGGCACCGCCGACGACGACTCGACGGCCGGTGACGACGTCGCGACCGGTCGAGAGGCGGACGGCTGGGATCCCGCCGCGCTTCCGACCGACCGGCCGCTGGCGCTGGACCGGTACGGCAACACCGCCGAGGAGCAGGCCGACGGCGAGCCGCTGGACTACAAGCTCGCCCAGGAGCAACCCGAACTGCCGGTCGACGATCCGCGGGCCGGCCCGGTCGACCAGGCGATCTCCGGCGAGGCGGACAGTGACGAGGCCGCCGCCGAGGCACAGCTCGACGCGGATGTGCTGGATCCCGGTCCCACCTCCGACCCGCACTCCGCGGTCTCGATCTACGACCACGGCAACCTCGGCGACGCGCCGGGCGGCGGTCCGATCGGCCGGCTGGTGGAACCGGACGAGGGCGCCCGGGACGACGACGAGACCGACTCCGTCGCCTTCGACCGGGGTGCGGCGGGCGGCGGCGCGAGCGCCGAGGAGTTGGCGATCAACGAGACCCAGCCGCCGCCGTGACCCGGCCTCCCGCGCGGACCGCCGTGCCCGGCCTCGCCCCGCAGATCAGTGAACCTTTTTCAACCTCCCCATGCGGTCCGACGGACCGCAAGGCCGGACGCGGTGCGTAAGCGCCGCGCGGTCCAGGTGGAAAAGGTTCAGTCGTCGAGCCCCTGCTCGATGGCGTAGCGGGTGAGTTCGACCCGGTTGTGCAGTTGCAGCTTGCCGAGCGTGTTCTGCACGTGGTTCTGCACCGTGCGGTGCGACAGACCGAGCCGGTCGGCGATCCGCTTGTAGGACAACCCCTTGGCGACCAGCCGGAGCACCTCGGTCTCCCGTTCGGTCAGCCGGGGCAGGTCGTCGCCGGGTGCCGGCGCGGCGGCGATCCGCCGGTACTCCCCGAGCACCAGACCGGCCAGCCCCGGCGTGAAGACCGCGTCCCCGGCGGCGGTACGCCGGACCGCGTCCAGGAACTCCACCGGCCCGGCCGACTTGAGCAGGTAGCCGGTGGCCCCGGCCTTCACCGCGTCGAGCACGTCCTGCTGTTCGCCGCTGGCCGAGAGCATCAGCACCCGCACCCCGGGCAGTTCGGCCAGCAGGGCCCGGAGCACCTCGACGCCGGAGACGTCCGGCAGTTGCAGGTCGAGTACGACGACGTCGGGCCGGGTGGCCGGGGCGACCCGGACCGCCTGCCTCCCCTCACCGGTGGTGGCGACGACGTGGTAGCCGGCCTCGGTGAGGTCGCGGGCCACCCCTTCCCTCCACATCGGATGGTCGTCGACCACCATCACCCGGACTGCCGGCACGCCCTCGTCGGTCACACCGGCGAGCCTAGACGAGCCCGACCTGTCCGCACCGTCACGAATCCGTCCACCGCCCCGGCACCGTCCGGCCGTACGGCCACCGGTCCGTGCGCTGCTCGGGGGCCGTCCGGCCGAGTGGTCACCGGTCCGTGCGCTGCTCCGGGATCGCGCGGCCACGGGGTATCCGCAGTTCGACCTCGGTCCCCTCGCCCGGGGCGGTGCTGATCCGGACCGTACCGCCGAGGTCGGCGATCCGCCCCTCGATCGACTGGACCACGCCGAGCCGCCCCTGACCGGCTGCCTCGTCGAGCCGCCCCGGCGGGATCCCGGGCCCGTCGTCGCGGACCGAGACGGTGACCGCCGCCGGGTCGTCCTCGACCAGCACCCAGCCCCGCCCGCCGCCGTGCCGGGCCACGTTGTCCAGGGCCGCGCCCACCGCCGCCGCGATCTCGCCGGCGACTCCGGCGGGCAGCGGCACCGGCGTCGCCGGGGCGGCGATCGAAACCGTGGCCGAGGCGTACCGGCCGAGCAGCGAGCGCAGGTCGATCTCCTGCCGGTCCAGCCCGGTCGGGGCCCGGCTCGCGATCAGCGACCGCAGCGCCGCCTCCTGCTCGCCGGCGAGTCGGGCCAGCTCACCGGCCTCGCCGTCGAGGTGTGCGCCCCGGCGCTGGACCAGCGCCAGCACCTGGAGAACGGAGTCGTGGATCCCCCGGGCCAGCCGCTCCCGCTCCCGGGTCGCCGCCTCCAACTCGACGGCCTGCTGCAACCGCTCCTCCGCGACCACGGCGAGCCGGACGACGTGCCCGACGGCGATCCCGGCCAGCAGCATCAGCGCGGCGCCGGTCAGCGACGCCTGGGCGAACCGCTCCCGGGCCACCAGGTCGGTACCGCCGATCACCAGTGCCGCCACCACGCCGCGCCGCCGGCCGCCGGAGACCGCCCAGGCGAGTACCGGCCCGGCCAGCCAGGCGACGCTGGGCGGGGGTATCCCGCCGTCGTCCATGACGTCCCGGCCGACCACCAGGGGAGCGGCGACCACCACCGCCAGCACCACGGCCAGGTCGGCCAGGAGCAGTGGCCAGCGCCGCCAGACCGGATCGGCGTACGCGTAGCCGCTGAACACCGTCCAGCCGGTCATCGCCAGCAGCAGCACCGCACCCGACACCGGATGGGTGTAGTCGTTCAGGTTCCGTACCGCCAGCACCGCGACGTACGCCAGGGCGGCGAACCGGTAGACGGCGATGGACCGCCACAGCGGCGCCTGGAGACTGCCCGGCGGGTCGCGGCGGCGGCCGCCCGGCGCGTCGCTCGACGAGTCCGGCACCGACCGACCATCGCACAGCCTCCCCGGCGGGACGACCCCGCACACCCGGCCGCGCCGACCTCGGCGCTCGGATGCGCAGCTACATACCCTGACGTAGGGTGGGAAAGCCACGAAAGGACTCGACGACCAGCGGTGGGACGGCCATGAGCGACATAGATCCCCTCGCGCCCACCGCTGTCGCGTCGAGCGGATCCCCGCCACTGCTCGCCGAGACCTTCGACGGCGACCGGGTGACCGAGGTCCGACACACTGTCGCCGGCTGCGCCGAGGCAGCCGGTCTGGGCGGCGCGCGGCTGGACGACTTCGTGCTCGCCATCAACGAACTGATGACCAACGCGGTACGGCACGGCGGCGGGCGGGGCTGGCTGCGGCTGTGGCGTACCGGAGGGGTTCTCTACTGCCTCGTCTCCGACACCGGGTCCGGCATCGGGGCCGACCGGCTCGACGACCGGCGGCGACCCGTCCCGGAGATCGCCGGCGGCTGGGGGCTCTGGCTGGCCCGGCAGCTCAGCGACGAGATGCTGGTGCGCAGCGGTCCGGAGGGCACCACCGTGCGGATCAGCGCCAACCTGAGCCCCGCCGGCCCCGCACAGCCGACGGGGTGACCCCGCCTCCCGCAGCTGCGGCCAGCTCCGGCGCGGGCGATGGCACGGCCGGCTGGCGCCGGCTCCAGCAGCGCGTGACGGCGGCTCCAGCAGCGCGTGACGGCGACTCCAGCAGCGCGTGACGGCGGCTCCAGCGGCGCGTGACGGCGACTCCAGCAGCGCGTGACGGCGGCTCCGGGGCCGGGTGACGGCGGCTCCGGCGGCGGGTACGGTGCTGCGCATGACCGGTCAGTTCGTCGCCGCGATCGATCAGGGCACCACCTCGTCCCGCTGCATCGTCTTCGACTCCGAGGGCGGCGTCGTGTCGATGGCCCAGCGGGAACACCGGCAGATCTTTCCCCGACCGGGCTGGGTCGAGCACGACGCCGAGGAGATCTGGGCCGCGGTCTGCCAGGTGGTGCCGGAGGCGCTGGCCGAGGCGGGAATCGGCGCCGACCGGCTCGCCGCGATCGGCATCACCAACCAGCGGGAGACCACGGTGGTGTGGGACCGGGCCACCGGTCGGCCGGTGCACCACGCCATCGTCTGGCAGGACACCCGCACCGCGCCGCTGCTGCGCCGGCTCGACGCCGAGTACGGCGAGCAGCGCTTCCGGGATCGCACCGGGCTGCCGCTGGCCACCTACTTCTCCGGGCCGAAGCTGCGCTGGCTGCTCGACAACGTCGACGGTCTGCGGGACCGGGCCGGCCGGGGCGAGGTGCTCTTCGGCACGATGGACAGTTGGCTGATCTGGAAGTTGACCGGACGACACGTCACCGACGTGACCAACGCCAGCCGGACGCTGCTGATGGACCTGCGGACCCTCGACTGGGATCCGGAGATCCTCGACGTGCTCGGCATCCCGGCCGGGATGCTGCCGGAGATCCGCTCGTCGGCGGAGGTCTACGGCACCGCCGACGGCCTCTCCGGCACCGCCGACGGCCCCTCCGGCACCGGGCCGCTGGCCGGGGTGCCGGTGGCCAGCGCACTCGGCGACCAGCAGGCGGCACTGTTCGGGCAGACCTGCTTCCACCCCGGCGAGGCCAAGTGCACGTACGGCACCGGGAGCTTCCTGCTGCTCAACACCGGCGAGAGCCCGGTGACCTCCCGGCACGGGCTGCTCAGCACGGTCGGCTACCGGATCGGGGACCAGCCGGCGACGTACGCCCTGGAAGGGGCGATCGCGGTCACCGGGTCGCTGGTGCAGTGGCTGCGGGACAACCTCGGGCTGATCTCCAGCGCACCGGAGATCGAGAAACTGGCCCGGACCGTGCAGGACAACGGCGGCTGCTACGTCGTACCGGCCTTCTCCGGGCTGTTCGCGCCGCACTGGCGCAGCGATGCCCGGGGCGTCATCGCCGGCCTGACCGGCTACGTCACCAAGGGCCACCTCGCCCGGGCCGTGCTGGAGGCGAGCGCCTGGCAGACCCGCGAGGTGGTCGACGCGATGAACGCCGACTCGGACGTGGCGCTGCGCCGGCTCCGGGTCGACGGCGGGATGACCGCCAACAACCTGCTGATGCAGTTCCTCGCCGACGTGCTCGACGTACCGGTGGTCCGCCCGAAGGTCAGCGAGACCACCTGCCTCGGTGCCGCGTACGCCGCCGGCCTGGCGGTCGGCTTCTGGCCGGACCTGGCGACGCTGCGGGCCCAGTGGCGACAGGACGCCGACTGGGCCCCGGCGATGGACCCGGCGCACCGGGAGCGCGAGCTGCGCAACTGGCGCAAGGCGGTGGCCCGCACCCTGGACTGGGTCGAGGACGAGTGACGGCGCGGAAGCCCAGCCGCCGTCGACAGACCTGGGACGAGATCCACACGATCGCCGATGCGCTGGGCAGCACGGTGCTGACCACCCGGCGGCTGGCCGGCGGTTTCTCCCACGAGACCTGCCTGGTCACCCTCTCCGACGGCCAGGTCGTCGTCCGGCTGGGCGGCCCGGACCCGGCCGTCGAGGCGGCGGTGATGGCGACGGCCCGTCGGCACGTCCCGGTACCCGAGGTGCTGCTCGTCGTACCGGCCGCCGCCGGGGAGCCGGACGGCCGCCCCGCGATGGTGCTCGAATACGTCTCGGGCACCCCGCTGGAGCAGGTGCTCGGCGCCGACGGGTCGACCGGGCCACCGCTGGGCGACCTCGGCGCCGAGGTGGGCCGGGTGGTCGCCGGCATCGGCACGGTGCCGTACGACCGGCCGGGGTTCTTCGCCGACGGGCAGCTCACGGTACGCGGCGAACGCCCGTGGTCGGCGCAGTTGCCCGAGGTCGCGGCGAGTTGCATGGACGCGGTTCAGGCGGGTCGGCTCGACCGGGCCACCCGGGATGACTGGGTGAAGCTCTGCGCGGAGCACGCCCCGGCGCTGACCCGGGTGGACGCGCACGCCCGACTGGTGCACGCCGACATCAACCCGAAGAACATCCTGGTCAGCGTCAACGGTGGAGGCTGGCGGGTGGCCGCCGTACTGGACTGGGAGTTCAGCTACGCCGGCTGCCCGTACGCCGACGCCGGCAACATGCTGCGGTTCGGCCCCGACTATCCGGCCGAGTTCGTCGACGGCTTCCGGGCCGGCTTCGCCGGTCACCAGCCGGCCGACCTGCCGCTGCCGGACGACTGGGCGTACCTGGGCCGGATCCTGGACATGTTCGCGCTCAGCGACCTGGTGACCCGCCCTGCCGGCAACCCCGTCGCCGATCAGGCCGCCGCCCAGATCCGGCGCTGGGTCGCGGCCGGGATACCGGGCTGACCACACGGTGAGCCGGGCGGCTGGGCGCACGGACGGGGCAGCTCGACAGTCGACCGACGGCGGGTGCCGCCCCTGGCAGGGACGGCACCCGATTGCGTCATACGGCGACGGCTCAGGTGTGGCAGAGGATGCCCAGGTCGTCGACCCAGGTCCCCAGCGTCACGCCGTTGACGCCGATCAGCGAGACCCGGACCAGGATGTCCGTCGGGCCGTGGTTCCACGAGGTGGAGACGAAGGTGTACGGCGCGGCACCGCTGAGCACCACCGTCTTCAGCGCCACGTACGTGAAGCTGTTCGGCTCGATGATCTCGAAGTTGATCTGCTGGGTGGCCAGCACCGGGTTGACCCAGATGCCCGCCGTGCAGCTCGTGGTCGGCGGCAGGAAGACCCGCCGGCCGACCGAGGAGAAGCCGGCGCTGCGCATCGAGATGAAGCCGTCCTTGACCCCGTTGTGGGTCTGCAGCGAACTGATCCCGCCGGTGCCGTCACCGACGTGGGTGAAGCTCCAGTTCGCCGCCTGGTTGCCCTCGAAGCCGTCCTGGACGGTGATGATCGCCGCGCTGGCCGGCGATGCCGTACCGGCGAGCAGGGCCGCGGTCAGTCCGAGCAGGACCGCGACCGCCCCGATCCGCCGGCCCGGCGCCCGGGAAACTGTCGCACCCGGCGACCGCACGAAGAGCTGGCGGAGCGGACTGCGGAAGAAGATGGATCGCATTACTGATCACCTCGTGATCTGGCTGGTGGGGCGCCGGTCGCACCCCCGTTGAGGAGATGTCTAGTCGCCGACTCGTTGTCCGGCTTCGGCCCGCCGACCCGGACAATCAACTCCGGACAGTCGACCGACGGACGACGACGAGCGAGGACGAAAGTGCCGCGACCAGAGGGCGTACTGGGGCCGGGAACTCCCCAGGTGCGGGAGTTCGCCGCCGGGCTGCGCCTGCTGCGGGAGAAGGCCGGCCTCCCCGGTTACCGGGAACTGGCCCGCCGGGCACACTTCTCCGCGACCACCCTCTCCGAGGCGGCCGGCGGGCGGCGGTTGCCGACCCTCGCCGTCACCCTGGCGTACGTCACCGCGTGTGGCGGTGACCCGGCCGAGTGGGAGGCCCGCTGGCGCCGGATCGCCCGGGACGAGCCGCCGACCCCCAGCCCACCCCATCCCGACGACGCCCCCTACCAGGGCCTGCTGGCGTACGGGCCGGAGCGGGCGGAGTGGTTCTTCGGCCGCGAGGACGTCGTCGGCGACCTGCGGCAGCGGCTCGCCGGCCGGCGGTTCGTGGCGCTGTTCGGCGCCTCCGGCAGCGGCAAGTCCTCGGTACTCCGGGCCGGGCTGGTGCCCAGCGTGACGGCCCGCCCGGAACGGCCGCCGGTGCTGGTGCTGACCCCCGGGGCGGATCCGCTCGGCGAGCTGGCGGTGCAGCTCGCCCGGCTGCTCCGGATCCCGGCCGGTGCGCTCCGCGCGGACCTCGCCGCCGACCCGGCACGGCTACACCTGACCGTCCGGCAACTGCTTGCCGACGCCCCCGCCGAGGCCGACCTGTGGCTGGTGGTCGACCAGTTCGAGGAGGTCTTCACGCTCTGCCGGGACGCCGGCGCCCGGGCCGGGTTCGTGGCCGCGCTGCTGGCCGCCGTCACCGCACCGGACAGCCGGCTGCGGGTGGTCCTCGGGGTACGCGCCGACTTCTACGGTCACTGCGCCGGGCTGCCCGAGCTGGTGGCGGCGCTCGCCGACGCCCAGGTCCTGGTCGGGCCGATGACCGCCGCCCAGGTCCGGGACGCGGTGGTACGCCCCGCCGAGCGGGCCGGGGCGATGGTCGAGGGTGCCCTGGTCTCCACCATCGTGGCCCAGGTCGCCGGCCGGGCCGGGGCGCTGCCGGTCGCCTCGCACGTCCTGCTGGAGGCGTGGCGGCGGCGCCGGGGCAGCGCGGTGACCCTGGCCGGCTACCAGGCGGCCGGCGGGATCGACGGTGCGGTGGCGCAGACCGCCGAACGGGTCTGGCAGGAGTTCGATCCCGGGCAGCGGCAGGCGGCCCGGCACGTACTGCTCCGGATGGTGGAGATCGGCACCGGGGACGAGCCGGCGGCACCGCTGGACCGGCCCGGGCTGCCGACCGCCCGCCGGGTGGACCGTGCCGAACTGGCCGAGACGGACGCACTGACCTCGGGCGTACTGGAACGGCTGGCCGCCGCCCGACTGGTCACCCTGGACGACCGCTCGGTACGGCTGGCCCACGAGGCGCTGCTCGACGCCTGGCCCCGGCTGCACCGCTGGCTGGAGGAGGACCTCGACGGCGTACGCGTGCACCGGCAGCTCACCCAGGCCGCGGCGGGGTGGCGGTCGCTCGGCCACGACCCGGGCGGGCTCTACCGGGGGCTGGCCCTGTCCCGGGCCCAGGCGTGGGCGCAGGCGCACCCGGAGAGCCTGACCAGCGCGGAACGGGACTACCTCGACGCCAGCCGGCGGGCCGAGGACCGCTGGGCGGCCGGTCGGCGGCGGCGCCGACGGCTGTTCGGGGCCGCGCTGGCGGCCGTCGTCTCGGTGGTGACCGTGCTGGCCTCGGTGGCGGTGGTGCAGGCCCGGCAGGCGCGGGGGCAGCGGGATCTCGCCGTACACCGGCAACTGGTCGCCGGGGCGCGGGCCCAGATGTCCCGCGATCCGCAACTGGCGTTCCTGCTGGCCCGGCGGGCCTTCGAGGTGCGGCCGGACGCCGAGGCCGAGACGGTGCTGCGGCAGGCGACGCTGAGCTGGCGCGGTATCGAGGGGCGGCAGGTCTTCGCCGCGCCGGTCAAGCAGGCCGCGCTGACCCCGGACGGCCGGTACGCCGTCGCCGCCGGGGAGCGGAAGTCCGTGCAGTTCTGGCAGCCGGCCGCACCCGACCGGCCACCGGTGACGCTGGCCGAGCCGGGCCCGGAGCTGCTCACCGCCCTGGCGATCAGCCCGGACGGGCGGCGGGTCGCCAGCGCGGGCGAGTCCGCGTCGGTGCGGCTCTGGGACACCGCCGACCCCGACCGGGCCCCGCTGCTGCTCTCCGGTCACCACAAGCCGGTCCGCGACGTCGCGTTCAGCCCGGACGGCCGGCGGCTGGCCACCGGCGACGGGGCCGGCGTGGTCCGGATCTGGGAGTTGACCGGCCCGCCCCGGGCCCGCCCGCTGCCCGCCGCCACCGGCGCCGTACACTCGCTGGCCTGGTCACCCGACGGGCGGCAGTTGGCCGCCGCCACCAGCGACGCCCCGACGAGGATCTGGCGGACGGCCGAGCCGGGCCGGGCGCCGACGCTGCTCGCCGACTCCACCGGTACCGCCGACGGCCTGCTGTTCAGCCCGGACGGCGAGCGGATCGTCGGCGTCGACAACGCCACCACCGAGGACGGCGGCGTACTGCGGATCTGGCCGACCTCCGGTGGCCAGCCGACGGTACTGGGCCGGCTGCGCAGCGCCTTCCCCGCCGCGTTCAGCCCGGACGGGCGCCGGCTGGTCACCAAGAACGCGTACGGCGTGATCACGATCTGGGACCCGACCGGTGCCTTCGACCCGCTGCCGCTGCGCGGGCACGCCGGTACGGTCTGCGCGGTCACGCTGACCCCGGACGGCCGGCTGGTCAGCGTCGGGCAGGACGGCACCGTCCGGCGCTGGGACATCGGCGGCCCGTTCGACCCGACGATCGTGCAACCGCACGACGGCCTGGTGCACGCCGCGCGGTTCAGCCCGGACGGCAGCCACCTGGCCAGCGCGGGCATCTTCGACGGTACCGTCCGGATCTGGCCGGTACCGGTCGACCGGGCCGGCCCGACCCTCGCCACCGGTGCCGCCGCCCCGGTCGTACTGCCCGGGCATGCCGGGATGACCATGGACGTCGCGTTCGCGCCGGACGGGCGGCGGCTGGCCAGCCTCGACGCGGCCGGTACGGTCCGGCTCTGGGACTGGCCGTCCGGCCGGCAACTGGTCGCCTTCGAGGCCGGCCGGGCGACCCGGGTCGCGTTCGGGCCGGACGGCCGGCGGCTGTTGACCAGTGGCAGCGGCGGAATCCGGCTCTGGGACCGGCTCGACGGCCAACCGGTCGCCGTCGACCTCGCGCCGACCGGCTCGGGTGCGGCGTTCAGCCCGGACGGCGCCCGGGTGGCGACCGGCGCCGAGGACGGCGGCGTACGGATCCGGACCGTCACCGGAGACAAGGTCACCACCCTGCACGGCGGGGCCGATCCGGTCAGCTCGGTGTCGTTCAGCCCCGACGGCGGTTCGGTGGCCGGGCTGAGCCGGGACAGCACCATCCGGATCTGGCCGGCGACCGGCGGGGCCGCCCGGGTGGTGCTCGCCTCCGCCGGCCAGGGCGCCGCCACCACCCGGCTCGGCTACACCCCGGACGGGCGGCACCTGGCGATCCTCGGCGGCGGCGAAGAGCTGACCGGGATCCAGCTCTGGGCCGCTGGCGGGGCCACCGAGCCGGTGGCCCTGCGTACCCTCGGCCCGGGGCCGCTCGGCTTCGCGTTCGCCCCGGACGGCGAACGGGTCGCCACCGTGCACTCCGACGGCTCGGTACGGATCTGGAGCTGTGACGTCTGCGGTCCGGTCGAGAAGCTGCTCGGCACGGCGGCCGCCCGGGCCACCCGGCCGTTCACCCCGGACGAGCGGCGGACGTTCCTGCTCGACGGCGACCGGTCCGACCAGGGCTGAGCGGCCGCCCGTCGCCCACCGCCGCACCGGTCTCCAGCGCCGCACCGCTCCCCAGCGCCGTGCCGGCAGCCGGCCAGCCCTGAGCCAGCGCCGGCAGTCCGGAGGGGTCGAGCTGATCCGCCGCCCGGCAGCCGGCTCCACGCTTCGTCGCTGACAGTTCGCCGGCAGGTCATGATGCCGTGACCTGGACGGTGGGGACCTGCACGACGGTGAGCGCATGCGGATCGCGATCGTCACGGAGTCCTTTCCGCCGGATGTCAACGGGGTGGCGAACTCGGTCGTACGGGTCGCCGAGCACCTGGTACGGCGTGGTCACCGGCCCCTGGTGATCGCACCGCAGCCGGCGGCCGGCGCCCGGGACGGTACCGACGCGCTGCCCTACCCGGTGGTACGGCTGCCGTCGGTGCCCATGCCCGGCTACCCGCAGTTCCGGCTCGGCCTGCCCGGGCGGGAGCTGGCGGCGGCGTTGCGCGCCCACGACGCCGAGGTGGTGCACCTGGCCAGCCCGTTCGTGCTCGGCGCCCGGGGCGTCGCGGTGGCCCGGGCGATGGGGCTGCCCTCGGTGGCCGTCTACCAGACCGACGTCGCCGCGTACGCGCGGGCGTACCGGGTACGGCTGACCGAGGCGGCGGCGTGGCGCTGGCTGCGCCGGGTGCACAACGCCGCGAACCGCACCCTGGCCCCGTCCAGCGCCACCGCGAGCGCGCTGGACGAGCACGGCATCCAGCGGATCTGGCTGTGGCAGCGCGGCGTGGACAGCGAGCGGTTCCGGCCGGAGCAGCGCAGCGCCGCGCTACGCCGTGCCCTCGCCCCCGGCGGGGAGGTGCTGGTCGGCTACGTGGGCCGGCTGGCCGTGGAGAAGCGGGTGGATCTGCTGGCCGGGGCGAGCACGCTGCCCGGGGTCCGGGTGGTGGTGGTCGGCGCCGGCCCGGCCGGGCCGGCGCTGCGCCGCGCGCTGCCACAGGCGCTCTTCGTCGGCCCTCGGCACGGCCGGCAGCTCGCCCGGATCTACGCCAGCCTCGACGTCTTCGCGCACACCGGCCCGTACGAGACGTTCGGCCAGACGGTGCAGGAGGCGATGGCCAGCGGGCTACCCGTGGTGGCCCCGGCCGCCGGTGGGCCGCTCGACCTGGTGCGGGACGGCCGGACCGGTCACCTGGTCCCGCCGGACGATCCGGACGCGTTCACCGCCGCGATCGCCGGGCTGGTCGCCGACCCGGACCGCCGGGCGGAGTACGGCCGGGCGGGGCGGGCCGCGGTGCGCGGGCGTACCTGGGCGGCGATCGGTGACGAGCTGATCGGGCACTACACGGCGGTACTCGCCGAGGCGCCGGCGGTGGGCAGTCCCCGGCCGGGCCTGCTGGTCCGGCTGCGGCAGGCGGCCGCGTGACCGGGCCTTTCCACGGGGAAACCGGTGACCTCCGGGCAGGGCGGCGAGCGGATCGATCTCTTCGGTGTGGAACCTCGGGCCGCCGACGGACAGAGCAGGGAGACGGCGTGCGGATCGTACGGCTGGCCAACTTCATCACCGAGAGTTCGGGCGGGCTGCGTACCGCACTGCGCCAGCTCGGCGCCGGGTACGCCGCCGCCGGGCACGAACCGGTGCTGGTGACGCCCGGCCGGCGCGACACCGACGAGCAGACCGAGCAGGGCCGGGTGATCACACTGGCCAGTCCGCCCGTACCCGGGATGGGCGGCTACCGGGTGATCGTCGACCGGGTACGGCTGTCCCGGCTGCTGCGCGAGCTGCGCCCGGACCGGCTGGAGATCTCCGACCGTACGACGTTGCGCTGGACCGGCGCCTGGGCCCGCCGACACGGCGTACGCAGCATGATGGTGTCGCACGAGAGCCTCGACGGGCTGCTCCGGCTGCTCCCCGGTGGCCAGCTCCGCCGGGTGGCCGACCGGCTCAACCTGCGTACCGTCGCCGGGCACGACCAGATCGTCTGCACCACCTCGTGGGCGGCGGCGGAGTTCCGGCGGATCGGCGCCGGCAACCTCCGCCAGGTACCGCTCGGCGTCGACCTCGACCACTTCCGGCCGGACCGGTACGACCCCCGGCTGCGCGCCGGCTACGCCGAGCCGGACGAGTTGCTCCTGCTGCACTGCGGCCGACTGTCGCCGGAGAAGCGGCCCGAGCGGTCCCTCGCCGCGCTGGCCGGGTTGCGGGACCGGGGCGTACCCGCGGTGCTGGTGGTGGTCGGCGACGGCCCGCGCCGGGAGCGGCTGCGCGCGACCGCCGCCCGGGACGACCTGCCGGTCCGGTTCCTGCGCTACGTCGCCGACCGCGACCTGCTGGCCCGGCTGCTCGCCACCGCCGACGTGGTGCTGGCGCCGGGGCCGGTGGAGACGTTCGGCCTGGCCGCCCTGGAGGCGCTGGCCAGCGGTACCCCGGTGGTGGCGAGCGCGGAGAGCGCGCTGCCGGAGGTGGTCGGCCCGGCCGGGCTGGCCGCACCGGGCGAGGGACCGGGCTACGCCGACGCCGTGCTGGAGCTGGCGGGCCGGCCGGGCCCGGAACGCCGGGCGGCGGCCCGCCGGCAGGCCGAACGCTTTCCGTGGTCGGCGGCGGTGGCGGGCTTCCTGGCCGCACACGACCTTCCGGTACGCGTCCAGCCGGCCGAGGTGCCGGCTACCAGCGGCGGCCGGTGAGCCGCTCGTACACCTCGACATAGCGGGCCCGGGCGGCCTCGACGACCTCCGGCGGCATCTCCGGGGCCGGTCCGGTCTTGTCCCAGCCGGTGCCGACCGCCCAGTCCCGGACGAACTGCTTGCTCAGGGAGAGCTGGTCGCGGCCGGGCTGGTAGGAGGCGGCCGGCCAGAACCGGGACGAGTCGGAGGTCAGCACCTCGTCGCCGAGCACCATGGTGCCGTCCGGCGCCCAGCCGAGTTCCAGTTTGGTGTCGGCGACCAGGATGCCCCGGTCGGCGGCGAGCTCGGCGCCGCGCCGGTAGACCGCGAGGGTGACCTCGCGGAGCCGCTCGGCGGTCTCGGCGCCGACCTTGGCCACCACGTCGGCGAAGGTGATCGCCTCGTCGTGCTCGCCCTGCGGTGCCTTGGTGGTCGGGGTGAAGATCGGCTCGGGCAGGATCGACGCCTCCACCAGCCCCGGCGGCAGCGGTACGCCGCAGACGGCGCCGGTCTTGTCGTACTCCTTGATGCCGGAACCGGTCAGGTAGCCCCGCGCGATGCACTCGACCGGGATCATCTCCAGCCGGCGGACCCGGATCGCCCGCCCGGCCCACTCGGCCGGCACGTCGGTGGCCGAGATGACGTGGTTGGGCACCAGGTCGGCGAGCTGCTCGAACCACCAGAGCGACAGCGCGGTGAGCAGTTTGCCCTTGTCCGGGATCGGGGTCGGCAGCGCCACGTCGTAGACCGACACCCGGTCGGAGGCGACCAGGATCAGGTCGTCGCCGTCGGCGTAGACGTCCCTGACCTTGCCCGAATGCAGCAGTTCCACGTGCCCAAGTACATCACGGTCGCCGGGCCGGGCCGGGCCGGGTGCGGCCCGAGTCGGCCCGGGTCGCCGGCCCGACCCCGACACCCGGGCCGTTCCGGGCAGCGGTTGGGACGATCTTGCCCGTACGGGCGTTGACACCCGCCGAGGTCGGCTGTGTAAATGATCCGGTTGCCGTCACAGCTGACCCGGTGTCGTCAGGAGTTGTCGTGCCTCTTCCCCTCCCCTCCCCCGTGGCCCAGAGACCGCCGGCCGGCCGACTCGGCCGGCGTCTGGGTGCCGCGCTACTCGTCGTCGTCACCGCGCTCTCCGGGTGCACCGCCGAGAACGCCGCGCCACAGGACGACAAGGTCGAACTCTCCGTCTTCTGGTGGGGCGGCGACCGCCGGGCCGAGCTGACCAAGCAGGCGCTGGCGATCTACACCAAGCGCTATCCGGACGTCACGTTCAAGTTCACCTACCAGGGCAACGCCGGCTACTTCGACCGGCTCTCCACCGAGGCCGCCGCCGGGAACGCCCCGGACATCTTCCAGATCGACGACAACTACCTCACCGAGTACGCGCAGCGGAAGATCCTGCTGGACCTGACCGACTACGTCCGGGCCGACGTGCTGGACATGCGGAAGCTGCCCACCGGTCTCGCCCAGTCCAGCCAGGTGACCGGTCGTACGGTCGCCGCCGCGGCGGCGGAGAACACCCCCGGCCTGATCTACAACAAGAGCCTGCTCGACCGGCACGACCTGCCGGAACCGCAGATCGGGATGTCCTACGAGGACTATCTGGAGTGGGCCGAGCGGATCACCGAGCGCACCGACGGCGAGGTCTACGGCACCATGGACCCGTCCGCGGACTACAAGGCGCTCTGGGTCTGGCTGCGCTCCCAGGACAAGGAGCTCTACCGGGGCCGGCAGGTGGGCTTCACCGAGAGCGACCTGGCCCGCTGGTTCGAGCTGTGGGCGGATGCCCGGGAGCGCGGGGCGGCCCCGCCGGCCCAGGTGATCCAACCGGCGAACAGCGGTGACGTGACCAAGCAACTGGTGGCCACCGGACAGGCGGCGACCTCGTTCGTCTGGTCCAACCAACTCCCCGAATTGCAGAAGCTCACCAAGGACCGGCTCAAGGTGGTCAGCTATCCCGGCAAGCCGGCCGCGCAGTGGGCCCGGGCCTCGCTCTACTGGGCCGCCTTCCGGGGTACCCGCCATCCGGAGACCGTCGTGCACGTCATCGACTTCCTGGTCAACGACGCCGTGGCCGGCGAGATCCTCGGCACCGAGCGAGGGCTGAGCGCCAACCTGGACGTACGGCGGGCCGTGGAGGCGTCGCTGACCGACGAGAGCATGAAGCAGTCGGTCGCCTTCGAGACCACCATGACGGAGAAGTTCGGACCGGCTCCGGTGCCGCCGCCGAAGGGGCACGCCACGGTCAAGCAACTGCTGATCCAGGCGGCCGAGAACGTCCAGTTCGGCAGGGCTTCCCCGCGTACGGCCGCGGCGTCCTTCATCAGCCAGGCAAACGCCGCGCTGACCAGCTGAGCCGCCGGGAAGGGACCCGCCCGGCGATCGACGAGCAGCCGGAGCGCCAGGTCGGGTCACCCGATTGGGCTGCTCAGCCCTTCCCCCCCGACCTGCGGTTGCGCATCACGACGACCAGGACGGCGACGATCACGCCGACCACGATCAGGCAGCAGACCAGCCCCCAGATCCCGAAGCTGCCCCGGGCCCGGCGCCCCCGGGCCGCCTCCAGCACCATCTCGCCGGGCCCGCTCGACGCCCAGGCCACGGCCGGTACGAACACTGTCAACGCCGCCGTACCGAGCACTGCGGTCAGGCGGACCCACCAGTTCCGGAAAATCTCCATGGCTACATCCTCGGGGCTACTCGCAAGTCCCGCCGGCAACGCGGCCAATCATCGGGACGCCCGCTCGCCGGGATGCCGGGGAATCAGCGCCGACGGCCGTACATGACGAGCGCGACGAGCAGGCAGCCGAACGCCGTGGAGCTGAGTACGACGCGGACCAGGTTCCACGCCCGCCACCTCGCCTCGTCGAAGTCCCGGCGTACCCGGGCGAGGTCGGCGATCCGCTCCGGGTCGCCGGCTGCCTTGATCGCGTCGTTCAGCGGTACGTTCACCGTCAGCGTGATCACGACCACCATCAGGTAGAGCAGGAACGCGACGGCGATCCACGGAAGCCCGCCGTGCCCGTCCGCCCGCAGGTGCAGGGCGGCGGAGACACCGGTGAGGACCAGCGCCCCGAAGAAGCAGGACATGAACCACGGGTTGATGATCGCCCGATCGACGGCCTGGAACGCGCCCACGAACGTACGGTCGTCGGTACGGCCCAGCCCGGGCATGATCGTGTGTGCGTACAGGATGAACACCCCGGCCACCAGCCCGGCGGTCATCGCGGCGGCCCCCAGCACCAGCCCGGTCAACATTCGCCCGCCTCCCGTCGGTTCCGCCGGCGTCCCCGGTGGTGGTCCCAGCACCGCACCCCTCCCCGCCGGTCGGACGTGTGGGAAGAGCAGAACAGGCGACCCTTTCAATTTACGGTCATCGCCCGGCCAACCGTCCGCCAGCCGGCTCGACCGCCCGGCGACGTGCCCGGCCGGACCGGGCCGGCATCGCGCCGCTCGGCGAGTCGGCGCGTTCGGCGCCGGCCCTCCAGATGATCGCTGGAGGGCCGGGGAAGACGCCCGATCCGAGCAGGGTGGCTCAGCGGGCAGTTACCGGGAGTGCCTCGGTCTCGACGGTCGCGCTGACATGACGACGGCGGGTCGGCACCATGACCGTCGGGTGGGCGATGCTCCAGGCCGCGCCCGCGCAGACGAACTCCTTGATCCGGGCAGCCGGCCGGCCAGTGACGGCGGACGGCTTGGCCTGGTCGTCGGGGGTCACGAACTGGATGATGCCGTCGCGGCGGCCGAGGCTGATGCACTGCAGGAAGTAGCCGATCGTCTTCTCCGGAACCTGGCGACCGGTCAGGCGTGCGGCGATGGCGTCGGCGGCCTGCCAGGCCATCGGGATCCCCGAGGCACAGGACATCCGCAGTGGCTTGCCGCCCGCTCCCTGGGCAATCCCGGCGTCACCGACGGCGTAGACGTCGGGATGCGAGACCGAGCGCATGGTGCCGTCGACGACGATCTGCCCGGTGGCGGCGACCTCCAGGGTGGTGGCGGCGGCGATCGGGTGCGTGGCGAAGCCCGCTGTCCACACGGTCACCTGGGCCGGGATCCGCCCGGCGGCGCCGGTGAGTACGCCGGTCTCGTCCACGCGCGTGATGTCGGTGTGCTCCTGGACGGTGATGCCGAGCCGGTCGAAAACCGTGCGCAGGTGTCGCCGGGCCTTGTCACTCAGCCAGTCGCCGACACCACCGCGGGCGGCGATCGCGACGTCGAGGTCCGGCCTGCTCTCGGCGATCTCGGTGGCTGCCTCGATGCCGGTGAGGCCACCGCCGACCACCAGCACGGTCCCGCCCGCGGCGAGGTCGTGCAGCCGCTCGCGCAGCCGCAGCGCACCCTGTTCGCCGGAGACGTGGTAGGCGTGCTCGGCGGCCCCGGGAACACTGTCGTCGGCGGCGGTACTGCCGAGGGCGTAAACCAGGGTGTCGTACCCGATCCCGTCGGCGCCGTGCTGGTCGACGAGATCGACGGTCTTGCGGTCGACATCGACGGCGGTGACCCACGCCGGTCGCACCGCGACACCCGTACCCGCGTAGACGTCCCGCAACGGCCGCCGCCGCAGTTCCTGCCCGGCCGCGAGCTGGTGCATCCGGATCCGCTCGACGAACTCCGGTTCGGCGTTGACCAGGGTGATCTCGGTGTCGTCGGAGTGCAGTCGCCGGGCGAGACGCCCGGCGGCGTGGGCTCCGGCATATCCGGCCCCGAGGACGACGATGCGGTGCTTCATGTTCCGCCTCCTGTCTGGTGTGGCCTGCTCGCTTCCTGAACCGGACAGCGCCGCGATCCCTGACAGGAGTTGCTTGTAACCTGGGTCACCAGTCGGTGGCGAGTGGCTCCCCGTGCTCGGATGCGGCCCAGTGCCGCGTGATGCGTTCCAGCTTGTCGGGGTTGGCCTGGGTATGGATGGCAGCCACGCCGTCGGGCGTCAGGTCGAGCGACATCACACCGACCACCCGGTCACCGGCCACCACCAGCACCGCGGGGCCGCCGTTGACGACGGCGCCGTACATGGCGAAGCTGCCGCCGACGATGCTCCGGAAGATCGCCCGCTTGGCGTCGGTCGGGGTGAACACGCCCCGCAGGAATCGCGCGATACCGAGCGCGCCGATGATCGGCGTGCCACGGGCCGGGACCCGGCCGCCGCCGTCGGCGATGCTCAGCGCGTCGTCGGTCAGCAGCCTGACCAGTGGCTCGGTGTCGCCGCTCCGGGCCGCAGCGAGGAACTCCTCGACGATCTTTCCTGCGGCGGCAGCGTCGATCTCCACGCGCGTCCGGTCGGTGGCGACGTGTTGCTTGGCCCGCCGGTAGATCTGCTGGCAGTTCGTCTCGGTGATGTCGAGGATCTGGGCGATCTCGCCGTGCGAATAGCCGAATGCCTCGCGCAGCACGTACACCACGCGCTCGTTGGCCGACAGCCGCTCCATGAGGGTGAGCACCGCGATCGAGACCAGCTCACGCTGCTCGGCGGTCTCGGCCGGACCGAGCATCCGGTCTCCGGCGAGAACCGGCTCCGGTAGCCACTGCCCGACATACGTCTCGCGCCTGGTCCGCGCCGACGTGAGCTGGTTGAGGCACACGTTGGTGAGTACCTTCGTCAGCCACGCCTCGGGCGTTTCGATGTGTTCCCGATCCGCCGCCTGCCAACGCAGAAACGTGTCCTGGACCGCGTCCTCGGCGTCGGCCGCCGAGCCCAGCAGGCGGTAGGCGATCGCCTCCAAGCGGCCCCTGGAGCGCTCGAACAGATCAACCTCGCGCGAGCTCAGCGTCATCGCTCAACAGTTAAGCACGCCGGCACGCCGCGTCAACGCGAGCTGCCTCCTCTGCTGATTCGCAGTGCAGGCCGTCCGCTCCGATCAGGGCGCTTGCCGGTGCAGACACTCGGGCCGATCGCGCCCGTCCACCAACCCCGGACCGCGTGATACCACCATGTCATCACGATGACTCGGTGGTATCACGCTCAGCTCCGTCATCGCGGCCAGGTATGCCTCGACAGCGCCATTGCCCGACCGGACGACACAGACGCGGCCCGATCCGACGGACAGCTACACCAGCGCCGGTTACGTTTCTGTTTGCACCCATACGCGAAACGGCCCCTCGGATGATCCTCCGAGGGGCCGTTTCGCCTGGTAGCGGGGACAGGATTTGAACCTGCGGCCTCTGGGTTATGAGCCCAGCGAGCTACCGAGCTGCTCCACCCCGCGTCGCCTGATGAACTCTAGCCCAACCGGGGCAGGAGTCCAACTTCAAGGTCGATTAGCCGTCAGACGGCCGTCTCCCACCGACGAGCACCTGCGGCACATGTGGGTTCTTCACCCGACAGTGCTCGGTCGATCCGTCCGGTAGTACATAGTTACGCACGTCATCAAAGTCATTGTGTCGACGAACGGGCAATGGTGGAACGTGACAAATCAGATTGACATGCATCCCGAGCAGCTGCGGCGCTTCGCCGTACAGGTGGAGCGGGCGGCCACCCACGTGGACGTGCTCCGGTCGTACGCCGGCATCGCGTGCGCCGAGACAGACGGACTAGAGAACCTGCTCGCCGTCTTCGCCGATCTGACCGAGGACGTGGCCGAGGTCAATATGATCGTGTTGAAGCGGTCCCGTGATGCTCTGTCGCGGACCGCCGACGACATCACCCTGGCCGTCGACTTGGTCGAGCAGACGGATGTCGCGGCCGCCCAGCGGATTGGCGCCGCCTTCCCTCCGGTACCGAAGTCCGTTCCCTTTCCGGACCTGACCACCCTCCCAGGCTCGGTGCATGGATACGACGACGTAACCTCCACCTGTCCTGGGCTGCCCGCGACGAGTAGCGAGAAGTACACCGCTGACGGCATCGACCCCGGGGGCCTGCTCGGCACCTTCGACGACCTATGGCGGTCCGCCTTCGGCGAGAGCGTCCTGGCGAAGATCTTCCATCCGATCCTCGGTGACCCGGGCCGGTTGGCCTGGCTGTCGTCCGCGTACAGCCAGCTCGGCACCTGCACCTACGAGGTCGCGTGGAACTTGCGCTCCGGCACGCTCAATGCGGCACCGCACTGGAACGGTGAGTCAGGCCGGGCGTTCGAGTTGTGCATGTTCCGATGGCACATGGGGCTGGGTGGGCTGGGGGACGCACATCATCTCATAGCGAAGCTCTACCTCGAAGCTTATGAGGTGGTGTCGAAAGAGTTCAGGGAAATCTTGGAACTGCTCAACCGGTTGCTAGAGAAGGTTGGCAAGAGGCTGACTCCGGTGATAGGGCAGTTGTCGCTTCTCTGGGACGTCGTGACGTGGGACGTGGCCGACGAGTTGAAAGAGTTCGTCAACGATGTGAAGAGGATCGTTCGGAAAATCAACGAACTCGAGGAAGAGTGCATGAGGTTCAAGGAAAAGATTCTGGAGGCGCAGGCCCGCGTCGAACAGCTGTTGCTCGCCGCCCGCGACCCGCATGAGGCTCTGCGGGACTGGGCCGGCAAGACCCAAGACGGCATCCTCAACTTCGAAGGCAGATCCGGCTACGACCCGACGCCGGGTGCTGCTCGGGTGGCGTTGTTGCCCATCTGAACGTCGTGTCCTCTTGTCATGACGCTGACGACACGGTCACGGTCGCGGTGGGAGCTGA
>NZ_JBDJAV010000038.1:0-91979 GCF_039649625.1 Plantactinospora sp. ZYX-F-223
CGCCCGCTCGCGACTGCGGGGCTCGCAAACCCGGCTCACTCCTCGCGCTCACCAACCCCGCTCCGCCAGGCGGTGCGGCACCGGGATGTCGTCCACGTTGATCCCGACCATCGCCTCGCCGAGCCCGCGCGACACCTTGGCCAGCACGTCCGGGTCGTCGTAGAAGGTGGTGGCCTTGACGATCGCGGCGGCCCGCTGCGCCGGGTTACCGGACTTGAAGATCCCGGAGCCGACGAAGACCCCCTCCGCGCCGAGCTGCATCATCATCGCCGCGTCCGCCGGGGTGGCGATGCCGCCCGCGGTGAAGAGCACCACCGGCAGCTTCCCGGTCTCGGCCACCTCCCGGACCAGCTCGTACGGCGCCTGCAACTCCTTCGCGGCGACGTACAGCTCGTCGGTGGGCAGCGAGCTGAGGCGGCGGATCTCGTCACGGATCTTGCGCATGTGCATGGTGGCGTTGGAGACGTCGCCGGTGCCGGCCTCGCCCTTGGAGCGGATCATCGCCGCTCCCTCCGTGATCCGGCGCAGCGCCTCGCCCAGGTTGGTGGCGCCACAGACGAACGGCACCGTGAAGGCCCACTTGTCGATGTGGTTGGCGTAGTCCGCCGGGGTCAGCACCTCGGACTCGTCCACGTAGTCCACGCCCAGTGCCTGGAGCACCTGCGCCTCGACGAAGTGCCCGATCCGGGCCTTGGCCATCACCGGGATGGAGACCGCGTTGATGATGCCGTCGATCATGTCCGGGTCGCTCATCCGGGAGACGCCGCCCTGGGCCCGGATGTCGGCCGGTACCCGCTCCAGCGCCATCACCGCGACCGCACCGGCGTCCTCGGCGATCTTCGCCTGCTCGGGGGTGACCACGTCCATGATCACGCCGCCCTTGAGCATCTCGGCCATACCCCGCTTGACCCGCGCGGTGCCGACCACTCCGGTGGCGCTGACGGTCTGCTCTCCGGCCGCGGTCGGCTGGTCGGAACCGGACTGGGCGGTGGATTCGGACACGGCGTTCTCGCTCCTCGACAGTGGTTCGGACGGGTGAATTCGCACTCGATGCTACGCGGAGTGCAACGCCGGGCCGACAGCCAATCAGACCCCGGGTGGCCTGCCCTGTGGCCCAGCTCACCCGCCCGCCGGGGAGGGGCCGGTCAGCCGACCGAGAGCTCCGGACGGCTGCTCAGGGTCGGGTCGTCGATGTCGAAATAGCGCGGCCGCTCGTGCTTGCGGGCCATCCGGAACAGCCGTACGACGGGGCGGCGCCGCAGGGACAGCGCGTCGCGTACCAGGTCGGTGTGCACCTGACGGGCCAGCGCGAGCCGCCGGCTGGCGCCGATCACCGCTGCCGCAACCGGCTCCTCCGGGTCCAGCGGGCTGGACCGCAGTTGCCGGGTCAGGTCGTTCTCGGCGGCCTCCCGCTCGTCACCCTCGGCGTCCAGCGCGATCCGGGACGCCGCGTACAGCTCCAGCGCGTACCGCTCCTCGGCCAACACCGCGGCGGCCGCTGCCCGGCGGAGCAGGTGCGCGTCCAGCGCGCGGGTCGCCGACCGCACCCGGAGGTGCATCCGGTCGACCCGGGCCGCGATCCAGATCAGGTACGCCGTCACCAGGACGACCGCCACGGCGACGCCCACCACCCACCACATGCCCGGCATCGTAGTGCGGCCCCACTTCCGTCTCCCCCTGCACGTCACTGTCCCGGCCGGGGTCGCGATCCGGCCAACCGCCCCGAGCCGCACGTGATCCGGCCGACCGGGCCCGGACGGGACGATCCGGCCAACCCGCCCGACCGGCACGGCGGTGCCGAACCGCGCATCCGCCCCGCACCGCACCCGACCGGCTCGGCGCGGCCGGTTCCCGGCTCAGGCCGGCCCGATCCACTCCTCGTCCAGCACCCGACCGTCGGTTGCCTCGATCGCCGTGGCATACACCTCGAGAACCCGGCGGGCGACGGTCGGCCAGTCGAAGGCCTCGACCACCTCCCGGGCGCAGGCCGACAGCTCGGTCCGGCGTACCGGGTCGTCGAGCAGGCGGGACAGGGTACGCCGCAGCGCCGTCGCGTCCCCGGTCGGGAAGAGCTCCCCGGCCCGCCCCCCGTCCAACACCCGACGGAAGGCATCCAGATCGCTCGCCACCACCGTCGCACCGGCGGCCATCGCCTCGGTCAGGATCATCCCGAACGATTCGCCGCCGATGTTCGGCGCGACGTAGAGGTGCACGCTGCGAAACATGCGCGCCTTGTCCGGTTCGGAGACCTGACCGAGAAAGGTGATCCGGTCCCGCAGCCCCTCCGGTACGCCCTCGTGCAGCTCGGCCACGTCTCCCGGGCCGGCGACCAGCAGCCGCAGCCCCGGGCGCTCGGACGCCAGCCCGACGAATGCCTCCCGGAGCACCGCGAAGCCCTTCCGGGGTTCGGTGAACCGGCCGAGGAAACCCAGCGTGCCGCCCTCGCCCGGTCCGCACGGCCCCGGCCACCCGGGCAGCGGCTCCGCGTCGGCGAACTTCGCCACCGCCACCCCGTTGGGGATCTCCACCGCGCCACCGCCGAGATGCTCGACCTGGACCTTGCGGGCCAGCGCGCTCACCGCGATCCGGGCGGTGATCCGCTCCATGACGAGTTGCAGCACCCCCTGCGCGGCGGCGAGCGCCCGGGACCGGGTCATCGCGGTGTGGAAGGTGGCGACCACCGGCCCCCGGGCGGAGAGCACGGCGAGCAGCGAGAGGCTGAGCGCGAAGGGCTCGTGCACGTGCAGCACGTCGAACCGGCCCCGGGCCAGCCAGCGCCGGACCCGGGTGGTGGAGACCGGCCCGAAGCTGATCCGGGCGACTGACCCGTTGTACGGGAACGGCACCGACCGGCCGGCCGACACCACGTACGGCGGCAGCGGCGAGTCCTCGTCCGCCGGTGCCAGCACGCTCACCTCGTGGCCGAGCCCGATCAGCGCCTCGGCGAGGTCGATCACGTGGTTCTGCACCCCGCCGGGGACGTCGAAGGAGTACGGACACACGATGCCGATCCGCACTGTGCCTCCCCCTCAGGCCGGCTCGGAGATCGACGGGGTGCCGTCCGCTGTCCCCGGCCCCGCCCCGGCGGTCCTGGCCGGCTCGTCGATCCACACCCGTTGCAGCATGTGCCAGTCTTCCGGACGCTGCGCGATGCCCTCGGCCAAGTGGTCGGCGATCCGCTGGGTCAGCGCCCGGACCCGCTGGTCGAGCGGGCCGGCATCCGGTGCCGGCACCTCCAGCGGCCCGATCAGCCGGCCCCGTGGACCGGCCGGGTCGTACCAGAGCGCCGCCACGTAGAGCGGGGCGCCGGTCCGGACGGCCAGCAGTGCCGGGCCGGCCGGCATCCGGGCCCGGCCGCCGAAGAACCGCACCTGCACACCGCGCGCCGACAGATCCCGGTCGGCGAGCAGCGGGACCAGGTAGCCGGCGGCGACCCGCTCGACCAGCACGTCGAAGGGTGCCCGGGCGCCGCCGTGGGTGGGCAGGATCTCCATGCCGAGCCGCCGCCGGAAGTCGAGGAAGCGCTCGAACACGCCCTCCGGCTTGAGCCGCTCCATCACGGTGGCGATCGGCCAGCCGTTCGCGGCCACCCAGGCGCCCGCGGCGTCCCAGTTGCCGGAGTGCGGCAGTGCCACCACCGCGCCCCGGCCGGCCGCCATGTCGGCGGCGAGCAGCTCCTCGCCGTCGAGCCGGAAGTCGTCGCGAAGCTGCTCCCGGCTGCGGGACGGCAGCCGGAACACGTCGAGCCAGTAGCGGGCGTACGAGCGCATGCCCCGGCGGACCAACTCCTCCAGGGCGGGCTCCGGCAGCTCCGGGCCGACCACCCGGCGCAGGTTACCGGCGAGCCGGAGCGTTCCCGGGCCACGCCTGCGGTACGCCTGGTCGGCGGCGGCCCGGAACAGCGCCGCCGCGGCCGGCCGGGGCAGCGCGCGCACCGCCCGCCAGCCGGCGAGGTAGGCGAACTCGACCGGGGTCACCGGCCGGCCCGCCGCACTCTCACGCTGCCACCCGCCCGGTCACGCGTCCACGCCCGTCTCGGCGCGCTGCGCCTGCCGCCAGACGTGCGTCATCCGCTGCCCGACGGTGAAGACCGAGACGGCGGCGAGCAGCCAGAGTGCGGTGACCAGCGCCCAGTCCAGCCCGAGGCCGGTGAGCAGCCCGCCGACCCCGACGATGAGCAGCCGCTCGGTCCGCTCGGCGATCCCGACGTTGCAGGTCATCCCGAGCCCCTCGGCCCGGGCCTTGACGTACGAGACGAGACTACCGGCGACCAGGCAGATCAGCGCGGCGGCGACCCCGACCCGGTCGTCCTGGGTGGCCAGCCAGTACGCGACGGCGCCGAAGACCGCGCCGTCGGAGACCCGATCCATGCTCGAGTCGAGGAACGCGCCAAACCGGCTCGACCCGCCGCGCATCCGGGCCATCGTGCCGTCGAGCAGGTCGGTGAGGGCGAAGAAGGTCACCACGAGCGCCCCGGCCACCAGGTAACCCCGGGCACCGAGCACGATCGATCCGACCACCACGCCGAGCGTCCCGGTCACGGTGACGGCGTTGGGCGTCACCCCGACCCGCAGCAGGGTCCGGGCGATCGGTTCGACGATGCGGGTCATGCCGGCCCGGGCCGACACCTGGAAGATCTTCGCCATGGCCGTCCCACCATAACGGGCCGCGAACGGCGGCGGTACGCCCGGTGGCGCCTAGTTCACGCCGCAGGCTTGTGTCACGACTTGTACGGGTGTGAGATCGGAGCAGGGGACGTGACGTCGCTCACCTGTCACCCGGCACGTCTCCGGCAGCACGGCAGGCCACCCGAGGATATCGCCGCGGAGTCGCCAGGGCAGCTCCCCCGTCGCGCGCGGCGGTCGCCACCAACCACCGGCTTAGGGAGGTGCGCCCCGATGGCGCAGAAGAGTCAGGAGAAAGGGGTCACCGGCCCGGCGCCGGTGGTGGATGAGCCCGGCAGGGTTCGCAACGTGGTGCTCGTCGGCCACTCCGGGGCGGGAAAGACGACCCTGGTCGACGCCCTGCTGGCGGCGACCGGCACGATCTCGCGGCCCGGTGCGGTGACCGAGGGCACCACGGTGTGCGACCACGACCCGGCGGCGGTACGCCAGCAGCGCTCGATCAGCCTGGCCTGCGCGCCGCTCCAGCACAACAACGTCAAGGTCAACCTGCTGGACACCCCCGGCTACGCGGACTTCGTCGGCGAACTCCGGGCCGGGCTGCGCGCGGCGGACGCCGCACTCTTCGTCGTCTCGGCGGTGGACGGGATGGACGGGGCGACCGCCGCGCTCTGGCAGGAGTGCGCCGCCGTCGGGATGCCCCGGGCCGTCGCGGTCACCCGGCTGGACCACCAGCGGGCCGACCTCGACGAGACGGTGGCGCTCTGCCAGCGGGTCTTCGGCGACAACGTACTCCCGCTCTACCTGCCGATGCTGGACGACGAGGGCGTCGACGTGGTCGGCCTGATGGGCCTGATCACCCGCCGGGTCTTCGACTACTCCGCCGGGCTGCCGGCGGCGGTCCGCGACCCGGATCCGGAGCACCTGCCGGCGATCGGCGACGCCCGCAACGAGTTGATCGAGGGCATCATCGCGGAGAGCGAGGACGAAACCCTGCTGGACCGCTACCTCGGCGGCGAGGAGATCGAGGTGCAGGTCCTGATCGACGACCTGGAGAAGGCCGTCGCCCGGGGGCACTTCTATCCGGTGGTGCCGGTCTGCGCCGAGACCGGGCTCGGCATCGACGCCCTGCTGGAGCTGCTGACCTCGGCATTCCCGACCCCGCTGGAGCACGACCTGCCCACCGTCACCGGCGTCGACGGCTCGCCGCAGCCGCCGCTGAGCTGCGACCCGGACGGCCCGCTGGTGGCCGAGGTCGTCAAGACCACCATCGACCGGCACGTCGGCCGGGTCTCCCTGGTCCGGGTCTTCTCCGGCACGCTCCGACCCGACCAGATCGTGCACGTCTCCGGGCACGGCATGGCCGAGCGCGGCCATCCGGACCACGACGCCGACGAGCGGATCGCGCACATCTACTCCCCGCTCGGCGCCGCGCTGCGCGAGGTGCCGTACTGCGTGGCCGGCGACATCTGTGCGATCACCAAGTCGGGTACGGCGGAGACCGGCGACACCATCTCGGCCAAGGACCACCCGCTGCTGATCGAGCCCTGGGAGATGCCCGAGCCGCTGCTGCCGGTGGCGATCGTCGCAAAGAGCCGGGCCGACGAGGACGCGCTGGCCAAGAACCTGGCCCGGCTGGTCGCCGGTGACCCGACGATGCGGCTGGAACGCAACCCGGAGACCCATCAACTGGTGCTCTGGTGCATGGGCGAGGCGCACGCCGAGGTGGTGCTCGACCGGCTCCGCGGCGGCGGGGTGGACCTGGAGACCGAGCCGGTCCGGGTGGCGCTGCGCGAGACCTTCGCGGTGGCCTCGAAGGGGCACGGCCGGCACGTGAAGCAGTCCGGCGGGCACGGCCAGTACGCGGTCTGCGACATCGAGGTGGAACCGCTGCCCCGGGGCGAGGGGTTCGAGTTCGCCGACCGGGTGGTCGGCGGCGCCGTGCCGCACAACTACATCCCGTCGGTGGAGAAGGGGGTACGCACCCAGATGGGCCGGGGCATCGTCGCCGGCTATCCGGTGGTGGACCTGAAGGTGACCCTGGTGGACGGCAAGGCGCACAGCGTCGACTCGTCCGACGCCGCCTTCCAGACCGCCGGCTCGCTGGCGCTGCGCGACGCGGCGGAGAAGGGGCAGGTCACGCTCCTGGAGCCGGTGGACGAGGTGGTGGTACGGGTGCCCGATGCCAACGTCGGCGCGGTGATGAGCGACATGTCCGGGCGGCGGGGCCGGGTGCTCGGCACCGAGCCGGACCCGGCCGGCGGCGACCACACCCTGGTCCGGGCCGAGGTGCCGGCGACCGAACTGATCCGGTACGCCGTCGAACTGCGCTCGATGACCGCCGGCGGGGGCACCTTCCGGCGCTCCTTCGTCCGGTACGAGCCGATGCCGGCGCACCTGGCTGACCAGTTCCGCAAGGAGCACAGCGCGTCCGGCCGGTGACCGCCCGAGGTGCCCTCCCGCGTCGCCGGGGAGGGCACCTCCGCGTCACAGCTTGCCGAGCAGGCGTTCCACCTCGGCAACCTGGTCGGCCGGGAGCGGCCCGTGTGCCAGCGCGCCGGCGTTCTCCTCCACCTGGGCGACGGTCCGGAAGCCGGGGATCGGCACGGTCCGATCGCTGCGCGCCCAGAGCCAGCCGAGCGCGCCCTGGGCCAGGGTACGGCCGTCCGAGGCGAGCACGTCCCGGACGGCGGCCACCCGGGCCAGGAACTCCGGGGCCGGCCGCCCGTCCCGGAACCAGTCCAGCCAGGCCGGGGCGATCCCGCGTACGTCGTCGGCGGCCAGTGTGGACGACTCGGTGAACTTGCCGGAGAGCAGCCCCATCGCCAGCGGCCCCCGGTTGACGCTGGCCAGGTCGTACCGCTCGCAGACGGCGAGCACCTCCGGCGAGTCCTGTAGCACCGAGAAGGAGTGCTGCACGGCGGTGCAGTGGGTGCCGTCGGCGCCCCAGGAGGCGGCCCGGTCGGGCAGGTCGGTGCTCCAGCCGTACGACCGGATCCGGCCCTCGGCGACCAGTTCCTCCAGGGTGCCGAGCAGGTCGGCCGCCCGGTCGACCGGGAGGTCGCCGAGGTGCAACTGGTAGAGGTCGATCCGGTCGGTCTCCAGCCGGCGCAGCGAGGCGGCGACCGCCTTGCGCAGGTAGCCCGCCGACCCGTCCGCCCCGGTGAGTTGCCGGGTCGCCTCGTCGTAGGTGTTGCCCCACTTGGTGGCGATCACCACCTCGTCCCGGTGCCCGACCAGGGCGCGGGCCAGGATCCGTTCGCTGTGCCCGGTGCCGTAGACGTCGGCGGTGTCGAAGAACGTGACACCGAGGTCGAGGCCGCGCCGGATCGCCCGGACCGACTCGTCGTCGTCCACCTGCCCCCAGCCGAGCGGCTGGTCACCCTGGTGCCATACGCCCCCGATGGCCCAGCAGCCGAGGCCGAGCGTGCTCACCTCGATGCCACTGCGCCCCAACACGCGCGTGTTCGCATTCATGACGGCAAGGGTTCCACATCGGGCCGGACGGGTGGAGCCGCCGACAATCCGCTGGACTCCACCCAGGACGCTGCCGATCATCGGTGCATGAAGATCGGAATAGACATCGGTGGAGTCGTCGTCCAGCAGGTGGACCGGCTCTATCCGGCGGACCAGACGATTGGTGCGGAGCCGATATCCGCCGACCTGCCGGGAGGCCCGGAGACCGAGGACACCGCGCTGCTCGCGGACTTCCGGCGTACGCCGCCGATGCCGGGGGCGTTCGAGGCGGTGGCCGCGCTGGTGGCCGAGATGTTCGGCGAGCACGTGTACCTGGTGTCCAAGTGCGGTGAACGGGTCGAACGGCGTACCCGGCTGTGGCTGGACCACCACGACTTCTATCCGCGTACCGGGGTCCGGCCCGAGAATGTGCACTTCTGCCGTACCCGGCAGGGCAAGGCGCCGATCGCCGCCGTGCTGGGTCTGACGCACTTCGTCGACGACCGGCTGGAGGTGCTCTCCTATCTGGAGACCGTGCCGCACCGCTACCTCTTCCGACCCAGGGAACCCGAGGTACGCAGCCACCGCTCCCACCTGGCGGCGGTTCGCCGGGTCGAGTCCTGGCCGGAACTGATGGCACTGATCGGCGGTGCCGATCAGACAGGTGTTCGAATATCCTGACGGTGGGTATCCGGCCGGTGAGGAGGTCGGGATGACACCGCTGCTGCGCGCCGCCCTGGAGTACGCCGCCGCCGGCGTACCCGTGCTGCCCCTGCACTCCCCGACCGCGACCGGCTGTAGTTGCCGCCGGCCCGACTGCGACCGCCCGGGCAAGCATCCCCGCTGGCACCGCAGCCTGCTCCGGCACGGCCTGCACGACGCCAGCACCCGGCCGGAGGTGATCCGGCAGTGGTGGACCCGCTGGCCGGCAGCCAACCTGGCACTGCGTACCGGTGACCGGTTCGACGTCTGCGACGTCGACCCGCCGGACGGCGTCGCCGCGCTGCGCGCCCTGGTCCGGGAGCGCCGGATCACCGGACCGGTGGTCCGGACCGGCTCCGGCGGCTGGCACCTCTACCTGCGCCCGACCGGCGCCGGCAACCGGACCGGGCTGCTGCCCGGCGTCGACTGGCGCGGAGCCGGCGGCTACGTCGTCGCCCCGCCGTCCCGGCACGCCAGCGGCCGGGACTACCGCTGGATCCGCCCGCCGGACGTCCCGCTCGTCGACTGCCCGCCGGAGCTGACCGAGCTGCTCTTTCCACCCGCGCCTCCGCCCCGTGCCGTGACCGGCGGCGCCGACCGGGTACGCCACCTCGACCGGTACGCCAGCGCCGCGCTCGCCGCCGAGGCCAGCACCGTCGCCGGTGCGGTGACCGGTACCCGCAACACCACGCTCTACCGGGCGGCCTACCACCTCGGGCAGCTCGCCGCGCTGGATCTGCTCGACGACCACGACATCACCGCCGTACTGGCTGACGCCGCTGCCCGCAGCGGACTCGGCCGGTACGAGACCGCCCGGACGATCCGGTCCGGGCTGCGTACCGGCCACCGGCATCCCCGGCACGGCCTCGCCGCCTAGCAGCGCCGCCGGCCGTCCATCCGGCCCGACCGGACACCGGCTTCGACCGGACGCCCGGCCCGACCGCGCCCCTGCCCGTCGGCGCACCGCCCCAGACGGCTGCCCGTCGGCGGCCGGCAGGTGTCTGCTGGGAAGACTGTCGAGCTGCCCCGCTTGTGCGCCCACCCCGCCATCCGGCACCGTCCCGGTCGTCGCGCCGCATCCTCGGCAGGAACCGCGACCGCGACACAGCCGCACCGGCGACGTCGCTCCTTCGGAACCGCGCCCCGTCTGTGCACCCAGCTCGACAGCGTGCGCAGCGGCTACCTCCCCGCGGGCCGCCCGGACCGCTCCCGCGCTGGGCGGCGGCGAACGAAGGGATGGCCGGCGGCGGAACATTCCCGCCGGGTCAGTCAGCCGGCGAGGGCGGGACGAGCAGCCGATGGGACCGGTCTAGGGCGAGCCGGACCGAGTCGGTGGCGTCAGGGTGCCAGCCGCGGGCGAGGCCGGCTCTGACCAGCCGCTCGACCAGGCCGGGCCGGACCGGTGTCAGCGCCGGTTCGGCGGGCTCGTCGGCGGTGGAGCCGAGCCGGAGCCAGCCGTCCTCGAAGGGCACCCGGACCTCCAGCGGGCGGCCGCGACCGGACCGGGCCCACCAGATCCGCACCACGACATGCCCCGGGCCTGCCCCAGCCACCACCCACAGGTAGTCGACGCCGTCGACCCGGATCCTCCGCTTCCGCCGACCGGCCACCGCCGAAGCCTACCGACGGGGCAACGGCGGCTCTTCGCCCCGCGTTCACCTGGGCGCCGGCTGCCGCTCGTCCACCCGTGCAACCTTCCGAGCCGGCAAGTCAGACAGCAACGGAGAGACGATGCCCTCGAAGAAGACATACGCGACGCTGGCCGCGGTGGCCGTCGCCGCCGGCACCATCGTCGTCACCGGTAGCGGTGTGGCCGGCGCGGACACGGCGACCACCGGCCGGCACCGGCCGGAGCCGCGCCTGGTGTTCGACCGGACCGCCACCTACCCCGTGTTCCAGAACCGGCCAGCGGGCGAGGACCCGACCACCCCGACCGTAGCGGAGATCTCGACGGTCAGCGCGGACGGCCGGACCCTGATCTACACCGACGCGCTGGCCCGGCGGATCGGTTTCCTGGACATCGGCGACGCCGGCCGGCCACGCGGGCTGGGTACGTTGTCGCTGACCGAGTTGGGCGACGCGGAGGACGAACCGACCTCGGTCTCGGTGGTCGGCGGGTACGTGCTGGTGGTGGTGAACACCAGCGCCAGCCACACCGACCCGTCCGGCCGGCTCGACGTGATCCGGCTGGCCGACCGGCGCCGGGTGGCCAGTTTCGACCTCGGCGGCCAGCCCGACTCGATCGCGATCAGCGCCGACCAGCGGTACGCGGCGATCGCGATCGAGAACGAGCGGGACGAGGAGGCGACCCCGGCCGGTGGCGAGGAGGGTGACCTGCCGCAGGCGCCCGCCGGCTTCGTACAGCTCGTCGACCTGGCGGGGACGTCACCGGCCGGGTGGCGTACCCGGAAGGTGGCCCTGACCGGTCCGGGCGGCAGCGCGCTGCCGGCCCTGGTGGCCGCCGGCCTGACCGGGCCGACCGACCCCGAGCCGGAGTACGTCTCGATCAACCGGCGCAACCAGCTCGCCGTGACGCTCCAGGAGAACAACGGCATCGTCCTGGTGGACCTGCCGACCGGGCGGATCGACCGGGTGTTCGGCGCCGGCACCGCGTCGGTGACCGGCATCGACACCGACAACGACGGCGCGATCGACCCGGCCGGTTCGATCGAGGACCTGCCCCGGGAGCCGGACGCGGTCGCCTGGATCGACGACCGCTACCTGGCGACCGCCAACGAGGGCGACTGGCGGGGCGGCACCCGTGGCTGGTCGGTCCTCGACAGCCGGACCGGCAGGGTGGCCTGGGACGCCGGCAACGGCTTCGAGCAGCTCGCCATCACCCACGGCCTGGCCAACGAGGACCGGGCCGACAACAAGGGCACCGAGCCGGAGGGCGTGGCGATCGCCGAGTACCACGGCACCCGGTACGCCTTCGTCGGCTCCGAGCGGAGCAACTTCGTCGCCGTCTACGATCTGAGCCGGCCCACCTCGCCGCAGTTCCGGCAGGTGCTGCCGGCAACCAACGGGCCGGAGGGGCTGTTGCCGATCCCCGGCCGTGACCTGCTGGCGATCTCCAGCGAGGAGGACGACGCCTCGGTCGGGGTACGCGCCTCGGTGACCCTCTACCGGCTGGGCCGGGGCACTCCGGCCTTCCCGAGCATCGTCTCCGAGCCGTCCCGCCGGGGTGCCGCGCCGATCGGCTGGGGTGCGCTCGGCGCGCTGTCGGCGGTACCCGGGAAGCCGCACCTGCTCTACAGCGTGACCGACGCGGCGTTCTCGCCGAGCCGGATCCTCACCATCGACCCGACCCTGACACCGGCGGTGATCACCGGATCGTTGACCGTGCAGGGCGCCGACGGCAGCCCGGTCGGCTACGACGCCGAGGGGATCTTCGCCCGGCCGCAGGGCGGATTCTGGCTCGCCGTCGAGGGGGCCACCGGGGCCGGCAACCAGCTCGTCCGCCTCGACGCGGCCGGGGTGACCCGGCAGGTCGTGCCGGTGCCGGCGGAGGTCGCGGCGGGCCTGGCCAAGCAGGGCTTCGAGGGGGTCACCGCCAGCACCGACCGGCGCGGCCGGGAGGTCGTCTGGGCGGCGCTGCAACGCGAGGTGGCCGGCGACCCGGCCGGGGTGGTCCGGCTCGGCCGGTACGACGTCGCGGCCGGCACCTGGAGCTGGTTCGGCTACCGGCTCGGCACCACCGGTACTCCGGGGGATTGGATCGGGCTCTCCGAGGTCACCGTGGTCGGCGACCGGCTCGCGGTGATCGAGCGGGACAAGCTGAACGGCCCGGCCGCGAAGCTGAAGCGGATCTACACCGTGGAGCTGCCGGACGCTGCCGCCGGGCCGGGCCCGCTGCGGGTGCTGCCGAAGACCCTGGCCCACGACGTGCTGCCCGACCTGCGCGCCAGCAACGGCTGGACCCAGGAGAAGCTGGAGGGGCTGACCGTGGCCGGCGACGGCCAGGTCTACGCGGTCACCGACAACGATGCCGTGCAGGACGCCACGGGCGAGACGGTCTTCCTCCGGCTCGGTAGCGAGAAGGCGGTCTTCACGCGGCGGTGACCTCGACGTACTCCTCGGGGGAGACGGCCGGCGGACCTGGCGGGTCCGCCGGCCGTCCGCGTCTCAGCCGACCGGCGCGGACCAGGCGGTGGCGAGCAGGGTACGGGTGTCGGCGAGCAACTGCGGTAGCACCTTGGTCCGGGCGATCACCGGCATGAAGTTGGCGTCCCCGCCCCACCTCGGCACCACGTGCTGGTGCAGGTGGGCGGCGATGCCGGCGCCGGCCACCCCACCCTGGTTCATCCCGATGTTGAAGCCGTGCGCGTTGCTGACCCGCCGGACCACCCGCATCGCCGCCTGGGTGCAGTCGGCCAGCTCGGCCGTCTCCCCGGCGTCCAGCTCCGTGTAGTCGGCGACGTGCCTATACGGGCAGACCAGCAGGTGCCCGGGGTTGTACGGATAGAGGTTGAGCACCACGAAGACCAGCTCGCCCCGGTGCACCACGAGGTTCTCCTCGCCCTCCCGCTCCGGGGCGAGGCAGAACGGGCAGCCGGCCGGCTTCTCGTGCCCCTCCCCCGGCCGGTCCGGACCGGAGATGTAGGTCATCCGGTGCGGGGTCCAGAGCCGATCGAGCCCGTCGGGCATGCCGAGTTCCGCGTGGGGCGCCGCGCCTGTCACGCCGACGATCCTACGACCAGCGCAACCGGCCCGACCGACCCGGACCGTCGCAGTGCCTCCCGCTAGGCGACCGGCTCCGCGCTCGGCCCGGTGTTGACCCGGGACCGGACCACCTCCACGACGTGCGCCACCGCCTCCGCGAGCGGTACGCCGTTGCGCTGCGAACCGTCCCGGTAGCGGAACGAGACTGCCCCGGCGTCCACGTCGGCGTCCCCGGCGATCGCCATGAACGGGATCTTCTGCTGCTGGGCGGTACGGATCTTCTTCTGCATCCGGTCGTCCGAGGTGTCCACCTCGGCGCGGATCCCCTCGGCCCGCAGCGCGGCGACGAACCCGTGCAGGTGGGTGGCGTGCTCCTCCCGGATCGGGATGCCGACCACCTGCACCGGGGCCAGCCAGGCCGGGAAGGCCCCGGCGTAGTGCTCGGTGAGCACCCCGAAGAACCGCTCGATCGAGCCGAAGAGCGCCCGGTGGATCATCACCGGCCGCTGCCGGGTGCCGTCCGCGGCCTGGTATTCCAGGCCGAACCGCTCGGGCTGGTTGAAGTCGACCTGGATGGTGGACATCTGCCAGGTACGCCCGATGGCGTCCTTGGCCTGCACGCTGATCTTCGGCCCGTAGAAGGCCGCGCCGCCCGGATCCGGCACCAGGTCGAGCCCGGACGCCTCGGCGGCGGTACGCAGCGCCTCGGTCGCCTCCGCCCAGTCCTCGGCCGAGCCGATGAACTTCGGCGAGTCGTCCCGGGTCGACAGCTCCAGGTAGAAGTCGTCCAGGCCGTAGTCGCGGAGCAGGTCGAGGACGAACGCCAGCAGCGTGGTCAGCTCGCCCGGCATCTGCTCCCGGGTGCAGTAGATGTGCGAGTCGTCCTGGGTCAGCCCGCGTACCCGGGTCAGCCCGTGCACCACGCCGGACTTCTCGTACCGGTAGACGGTGCCGAACTCGAAGAGCCGCAGCGGCAGCTCCCGGTACGACCGCCCGCGCGCCCGGAAGATCAGGTTGTGCATCGGGCAGTTCATCGCCTTGAGGTAATATTCCGCGCCCTCGAACCTCATCGGCGGGAACATGGTGTCGGCGTAGTACGGCAGGTGCCCGGAGGTCTCGAAGAGCTGCGCCTTGGTGATGTGCGGGCTGTTCACGAACTCGTAGCCGGCCGCCTCGTGCCGCCGCCGCGAGTAGTCCTCCAGCTCCCGCCGGATGATCCCGCCCTTGGGGTGGAAGACCGCCAGGCCGGAGCCGATCTCGTCGGGGAAGCTGAACAGGTCCAGCTCGGCGCCGAGCTTGCGGTGGTCGCGCCGGGCCGCCTCCTCCAGCACCTTCAGGTACGCCTTGAGCGCGTCCCGGGTCGGCCAGGCGGTGCCGTACACCCGCTGGAGTTGCGGGTTGCGCTCGTTGCCCCGCCAGTACGCGGCGGCCGAGCGCATCAGCTTGAACGCGCCGATCAGCCGGGTGCTGGGCAGGTGCGGCCCCCGGCACAGGTCGGACCAGCAGACCTTGCCGCTCTCGGCGTCCAGGTTGTCGTAGATGGTGAGGTCGCCGGCACCGACCTCCATCACCTCGCCCGCGTCGAGACCAGTTCCGCCACCCTCGGTCCCCGCGCCCTTGACCTCGATCAACTCAAGCTTGTACGGCTCGTCGGCCAGCTCGGTCCGGGCCGCGTCGAGGCTGTCGAAGCGGCGCCGCCGGAACCGCTGGCCGGACTTGACGATCTCCTGCATCCGCTTCTCCAGCCGATCGAGATCCTCCGGCTGGAACGGGCGGTCGACGTCGAAGTCGTAGTAGAAGCCGTTGTCGATCGGCGGACCGATCCCGAGCTTCGCCTCCGGGAAGGTGTCCTGGACGGCCTGGGCCAGCACGTGCGCGGTCGAGTGGCGCAGCACGTTGAGCCCGTCCGGCGAGTCCAGCCGTACCGGCTCGACCACGGTCTCCGCCTCGGGCGCCCAGTCCAGGTCGCGGAGCTGGCCCTCCGGGTCGCGGACCACCACGATCGCCCCGGGGCCGGCGTGCGGCAGGCCCGCCGCGGCCACCGCCTCGGCCGCCGTCGTCCCGGCCGGGACGACGACGGGGTCGGCACCGACAGGGGTACGGGCTTGGGACACGGTGGCTCCTTACGATCTTGGACGAATCGGACGTCGCCGACGGGATCGGCTGCCAAGATGCTATCGGTCCTGCGTTTTCCTCCTGCCGGCGCCGCTACCTCGGCGTTAGATTGACGCCGTGGCACCCGTGGACGCCGTGAGCGCACTACAGCGTAGATACCAGACCTTCTTCGGCACCGGGCCGGGCGTACCGTTCGCGGTGGCACCGGCCGGCGGCCCGGTGCGGACCTTCGGCACCGGCGAACCGCAGTTCACCATCGTGGTGAAGGACGACCGGGGCGCCAAGGCGCTGGCCGCGCTCGACCAGTTCGCCGTGGCCGTGGCCTACCTGCAAGGTTCGCTGGACGTCGAGGGCGACCTCGCGGCGGCGCTGCGGATGCGGTCGTTCTTCACCGACCGGCATCCGATCGCCTTCCTCGGCCGGTTCGTGCCGGCGCTGCTGCGCGGGCGCCGGGAGGACGACCGGCGCTCCATCTCGCACCACTACGACGAGGACTCCGACTTCTTCCTGACCTTCCTCGACCACCGGCACCGCTGCTACACCGAGGGGGTCTTCGCCTCCGACGACGAGCCGCTGGAAGACGCGATGACCCGCAAGATGGACCTGGCGCTGGAGGCGATCGGGGTCCGCCCCGGCGACCACGTACTGGAGGTCGGCGGCGGCTGGGGCGCGTTCAGCGAGCACGCCGCCCGCAAGGGGGTACGGGTCACCACCACCACGCTGTCGGTGGAGTCGGAGCGGTTCCTCACCGACCTGTTCGACCGCGAGCGGCTGCCGGTGCGAGTGGTCCGGGAGCACATCTTCGGCTACTCCCCCGGCGAGCGCTTCGACGCGATCGTCAACATGGGGGTCACCGAGCACCTGCCCGACTACCGGACGACGCTGCGCAAGTACGCCGAACTGCTCCGCCCGGGCGGCCGGGTCTACCTGGACGCGCTGGCGATGCGCCGCAAGCATATCGTCTCCACTTTCATGAAGCGGTACGTCTATCCGGGCGGCTCGGCCCCGCTGCTGCTGCACCAGTATCTGCGGCACGTGGCGCACTCGCCGTTCGAGCTGCTCAACCTGGTCGACGACCGGCACAACTACTACCTGACCTGCCGGGAGTGGGCCCGCCGGCTGGACGGTGCCCGGGACGAGATCGTGCGCCGCTGGGGCGAGCCGCTGTACCGGCGGTTCCGGCTCTTCCTCTGGGGTTCGGCGGCCGGCTTCGACACCGGGATGGTCCAGGCGTACCGCTGGGTGCTGCAACTGCCGCCGGCTCGCTGAGCCTGGGACCGGGCAGCGGTAGCCCCGGTCCGTTATCGGATCGTTATTGCAGGCCGGATGCCCGTGGGAGCGCTCCCGGTAGGGTCGGGCACGAGCCGATAACGACGGTCATCGATCGCCGCGGTCACCGTACGGCGGGGAGCGGCGCCGGACGTGCGGAACCTGCCGCCGGAAGGACCTCCCGTGCGTACCCGACCCACCGCCGCACTGCTCACCGCCGCCCTGCTGACCCTGGTCGGCGTCGGTGTCGGCGTTCCCGCCCCGCCGGCCGCGAGCGCCGCCGCGCTGCCCTACCAGGACCCGGCGCTGCCGGTCGCCACCCGGGTGGACGACCTGCTCGCCCGGATGAGTCTGGACGAGAAGATCGGCCAGATGACCCAGGCCGAGCGGGCCTCGGTCACCCCGGCCGACATCACGAACTACCGGCTCGGCTCGGTACTCTCCGGCGGCGGCTCCGCGCCGACCCCGAACAACGCCGCGAGCTGGGCCGACATGTACGACCGGTTCGCCAACGCCGCCCTCGGCACCCCGCTGGGCATCCCGATGATCTACGGCTCGGACGCCGTGCACGGGCACAACAACGTCGTCGGCGCGACGATCTTCCCGCACAACATCGGCCTCGGCGCCACCCGCGACCCGGAACTGGTCCGGCGGATCGGCCGGGCCACCGCCGAGGAGGTCACCGGCACCGGGGTGAACTGGACCTTCGCCCCCTGCCTCTGCGTGGTCCGCAACGACCGCTGGGGCCGCTCCTACGAGTCGTTCGGCGAGGACCCGGCGCTGGTCAGCTCGATGACCAGCGTGATCGACGGCCTCCAGGGCGCCTCGCTGGCCGGCCCGGCGTCGGTACTGGCCACCGCCAAGCACTACCTCGGGGACGGCGGCACCACGAACGGCACCGACCAGGGCGACACCCAGCTCTCCGAGGCCGAGTTGCGGGCCGTGCACCTGCCGCCGTTCGCCGAGGCGGTCCGCCAGGGCGTCGGCTCGGTGATGATCTCGTACAGCAGTTGGAACGGGCAGAAGCTGCACGGGCACGACTACCTGATCAACGGCCTGCTCAAGGGCGAACTCGGCTTCGGCGGCTTCGTGGTCTCCGACTGGAACGGCATCGACCAGCTCGACGGCGCCACCGGGTTCACCGCGGCCGAGGTACGCCAGGCGGTCAACGCCGGCATCGACATGGTGATGGTCCCGACCGGCTGGCGGCAGTTCATCGGCCACCTGCGCGCCGAGGTGCAGGCCGGCCGGGTCGGCCAGGCCCGGATCGACGACGCCAACCGGCGGATCCTGACCAAGAAGTTCGAGCTGGGCCTCTTCGAGCGGCCACTGGCCGACCGGTCGTACACCTCGACCGTGGGCAGCGCGGCGCACCGGACGCTGGCCCGGGAGGCGGTGGCCGCCTCGCAGGTGCTGCTGAAGAACGACGGCGGCATCCTGCCGCTGGCCACCGCGAACAACCGGATCTTCGTGGCCGGCAAGAGCGCCGACAACATCGGGTACGCCAGCGGCGGCTGGACCGTCTCCTGGCAGGGCGGCAGCGGGGCGATCACCCCCGGCACCAGCATCCTGCAGGGGATCCGGAACGCGGTCGCCTCCTCCAGCACGGTCACCTACCAGGCCAGCGGCACCGGCATCGACAGCTCGTACCGGGCCGCGATCGCGGTGCTCGGCGAGACGCCGTACGCGGAGGGGCGCGGGGACCGGCCGAGCGGGATGGGACTGGACGGCACCGACCTGGCCACCCTGGACCGGCTGCGCGCCTCCGGGGTACCGGTGATCGTGGTGCTGGTCTCCGGCCGGCCGCTGGACATCGCCGCCCAGTTGCCGAACTGGCGCGCCCTGCTCGCCGCCTGGCTGCCCGGCACCGAGGGCGCCGGAGTGGCCGACGTGCTGTTCGGGGTACGCCCACCCACCGGCAGGCTGCCGGTGAGCTGGATGAGCAGCGCCAGCCAGCAGCCGATCAACGACGGCGACGGCAAGACGCCACTCTTCCCGTACGGCTACGGACTCGGCTACTCCTGACCTGGAGGTTCGCAATCCGGGCGGACCGGGGCACCGGCCGCCGATTCACCCGACTTGCCATGGGCAGTACGGTCATCACGTGGCCACCGTCCTCCTGGTCGAAGACGACCATGTCGTACGCGGCGCCATGCTGCGCTCCCTGGCCGACCGCGGGCACGCGGTGCACGCGGTCGGTACGGCGCTCGATGCGCTGCGCCGGGTCGCCGCGGAAACCCCCGACCTGGTCGTACTCGACCTCGGGCTGCCCGACCTGGACGGCGCCGACGCGCTGCGGATGCTGCGCGGCATCACCGACGTACCGATCATCATCGCCACCGCCCGGGACGACGAGCAGGCGATCGTCCGGCTACTCCGGGCCGGCGCCGACGACTACATGGTCAAACCGTTCACCGGCGCCCATCTGGACGCCCGGATCACCACGGTGCTCCGCCGGGTCGGCCGGGCGAGCCGGACGGTCGAGCCGGCCGTACACTCCGTCGGCGGGCTGCGGATCGACGTCGGCGAACGGAGTGCACACCTCGACGGGGTGCCCCTGGCGCTGACCCGCAAGGAGTTCGACCTGCTGGCCTATCTCGCGGCGCGGCCCGGCCGGGTAGTGTCCCGCCGGGAACTGTTGGAGGAGGTATGGCGGCAGCCATCGGTCGGCGAGGATCAGACCATCGACGTGCATCTGTATTGGCTCCGCCGCAAAATGGGCGAGTCCGCGGCGAAGCCCCGCTACCTGCGCACCGTGCGGGGGGTCGGGTTCCGGTTGGTGGTACCGGACTGAGGTTGGCGCTGGCCTACCTCGGGGCCGGCATGACCACCATCGTCGCGCTCGCCTTCCTGATCCCGCTCGGCACGGCGCTGCAACGCGACGCCCGCGAGGACGCGCTCGGCGAGGCTGCCCGGCGCAGCGCGGCGGTCACCGGCGCGCTGGCCGTCACCGCCGATCCGGCGGCGCTGCGCCGGGTCGTCGAGTCGACCGCCGGCAACACCGGCAGTGCACCGGTCGTGCACGGCCTGTCGCTCGGCGGCGACCCCCGGGCCGCCGCCGGTGACGTCGACCGGGCGATCCGGACCGGCACACCGGTCGTCGCCGAGGTCTCCGGTGGCGTGGTCCGGCTCGAACCGGTCCCGGTCGCCGGCCGGGTGCTGGTGGTCGAGGTCTTCGTCTCCGAGGCGGCGCTGAACGCCGGTACCGGCGGCACCTGGCTGATGCTGATTCTGGTGGCGGTCGGCCTGGTGATCGCCTCGGTGATCGTGGTGGACCGGCTCGCGGGCAAGGCTGTCGCCTCGGCCCGGGGGCTGGTGCAGGCGGCGCTGGCCGTCGGCGACGGCGACCTGGAGGTACGGATCCAGCCGAGCGGGCCCCGCGAACTGGCCGAGGCCGGGTACGCCTTCAACCGGATGGCCGACCGGCTGGTCACCTCCCGCACCGACGAACGGGAACTCGTCGCCGACCTGTCGCACCGGCTGCGTACCCCGCTGACCGTGCTGCGGCTCGACGCCGACGCGCTCGACTCCGACGACACCAGCGTCGGCTCGTTCAGCGCGGCCGAGCTGGACCGGCGCCGGACGATCCGGCGGATCCGGCAGGCGATCGTGACGCTGGAAGGCGAGATCGACGTACTGATCAACACGACCCGGAAGACGGTCGCCCAGGAGGCCGCGCCGGGGAGCTGTGACGTCAGCGAGGTGGTTCGGGACCGGATGGTCTTCTGGTCGGCGCTGGCCGGCGACCAGAACCGGTCGCACCGGGTCATCGGCGCGCACACCCGGATCCCGGTGCCGGTGCCCCGGGCGGAGCTGGCCGCCGCGCTGGACGCGGTGCTGGGCAACGTCTTCCGGTACACCCCGCAGGGCACCGCGTTCGAGGTCGCGGTCACCCGCCGGGACGGCTACATCGCGGTCCGGGTGGACGACGCCGGGCCCGGCATCGCCGACCCGGACCGGGCGCTGCGCCGGGGGGCCAGCGACCGTGGCTCCACCGGGCTCGGCCTGGACATCGCCCGCCGGGTGGCCCAGCAGGCGAACGGCTCGGTCAGCATCGACCGGGCCCGGCTCGGTGGGGCGAGCGTGGTCATGCTGCTGGCCGACCCGGACGCCGCGCCCCGGCAGGTGAGCCGGTTCGGGCTGGTCGGCCGGCTGGCCCGGGAGAAGGACGCGGTCACCCGCCGCCGCTGGTCCCGACCGCGCTCCTCCGGCGACTGAGCGGCACCCGCCCGACGCTGACCGGCAGCCCGCCGACGTTGAGCGGCCATCCGGCCGGGAAGCTGCGCGTCCGGCCGGATCCGGCGTGCCCGCACCGAGTTTCTGGTTCCGCGCAAGTCTTCCTTAGGTCTGGATTAACGCCCGTCCGAGTGCCCTGCGGCGGTGGCAACATCAAACGCGATCCCATCCCGCTCCACCGGGCCACTACCCGCAGATGTTTGCCCCAACCCGGCCCGTGGAGCCTGGCGCGCGGCGGAAGCACGGTCCCCCACACCTGGTTTCCGTCGCGCGCCGATCAGCACGGCTGAGGTCGGGCCGGCGTACCGCCGCGACGCGCGGGGACGTACCGGTCGATCCCGGCCCCATGATCGCTGACCCGGCGCGGCCGCCCGCAGCACCCCGCGCCGGGTCAGCCTGTCTCCGCCGGCCGAACGGGTCAGGACCGATGTGCGACCAGGTAGGCGTCGATCTCGGCAATCAGCTTGTCCCGCTCCGGCGGCGCCAGGAACGAGGCGGTGACGGCGTTGCGGGCCAGCCCGGCCAGCCCGGCGGCGTCGAGGTCGAGCAGTCGGGCGGCGACCGCGTACTCGTCGTTGAGGGTGGTGCCGAACATCGGCGGGTCGTCGGAGTTGACCGTCACCAGCACGCCGGCCTCGACGAGCCGGGGCAGCGGGTGCTCCTCGATCGAGCCGACCGCCCGGGTCCGGACATTGGAGGTCGGGCAGACCTCCAACGGGATCTGCCGCTGGGCCAGGTGCTCCAGCAGCGCCGGATCCTGGGCCGCCGAGATGCCGTGCCCGATCCGTTCCGCGCCCAGTTCGCGCAGCGCGTCCCAGATGGTCCCCGGCCCGGTGGTCTCGCCGGCGTGCGGTACGGAGCGCAGCCCGGCCGCCCGGGCCTGGTCGAAGTAGGGCTTGAACTGCGGCCGGGGCACGCCCACCTCCGGACCGCCGAGCCCGAAGCTGACCAGCCCGTCCGGCCGCTCGTCGAGGGCGATCCGCAGGGTCTGCTCGGCCGCCGGCAGCCCCGCCTCGCCGGGGATGTCGAAGCACCAGCGCAGCGAGACCCCGAGTTCGGTCTCGGCGGCCCGCCGGGCATCCTCGATCGCCTCGCAGAACGCCGGGGCGGGAATCCCCCGGTGCACGTGCGAGTACGGCGTGACCGTCAGCTCCGCGTACCGGACCTGCTGGCGGGCGAGTTCCCGGGCCACCTCGAAGGTCAGCAGCCGGACGTCCGCCGGGTCCCGGATCAGGTCGACCACGCTCAGGTAGATCTCGATGAAGTGGGCGAAGTCGCGGAACTCGAAGTAGGCGGCGAGGGCGTCCGGATCCGCCGGCACCCGGGTCCGGCCCTCGTGCCGGGCGGCCAACTCCGCCACGATGCGCGGCAGCGCGGAGCCGACGTGGTGCACGTGCAGCTCCACCTTGGGCAGTCCGGCGATGAAGGCCGAGAGGTCGGTCACGAAAACTCCCTACTGACGTGCGCCGGTACGGGCGACGAAGAAGACGCGGTGGAACGGAAACTGCACCAACCCGTGCCGGACCGGGTACGCCTCGACCAGCCGCTCGTTCAGTGCGGCCCGGAAGTCGTCCCAGGCCGTACCCGCGCCGCCCAGCACGGCCCGGACCGGACGCAGCGCCGTCCCCTCCATCCAGCTCAGCACCGGATGGTCGGCGGCGCCGGAGGTGGCCGGGAGCAGGTGCACGTAGGTAGTTTCCCAGGCGTCGACGGCGCAGTTCGCACCGGTCAGCAGGTCGGCGTAGCCTGCCGCGTCGGAGACCGGCGCGGCCCGGAGCAGGTCGGCGACCAGGTGCCGCCAGCGCGGGGCTTCGGCCACCTCCCGCAGCGCGCGGTGCGAGGCGGCGTCGAAGTTACCCGGCACCTGGACCGCGAGCCAGCAGCCGGCGGTCAGCTCGCGGGCCCAGCGCAGCAGCAACTCCTCGTGCCCGGGCACCCACTGCAACACGGCGTTGGAGACCACCACGTCGACCTCGGGCCCGGGCGACCAGGTCCGGGCGTCGGCCACCGCGAACTCGACCCCGGATCCGCCGTTCGCAGCGGCCGGCGCACCGACCCGGGTGGCGGCGGCGATCATCTCCGGTGACGAGTCGAGCCCGACGACCCGGGCGGTCGGCCAGCGGGCCGGCAGGGTCGCGGTCAGGTGGCCGGGACCGCAGCCCAGGTCGACCACCGTCCGGGGTCGCTCGGCGGCGACCCGGGCGAGCAGGTCGTGGAAGGGCCGCGAGCGTTCGTCGCCGTACCGGAGATAGCTGGCCGGATCCCACATGACTGTCCTCCAAAACCGTACGTACGTCTTGTTTACCATACCGGCACAGCGCCACCCCGGTGGGCCCGAATTCGGCGCGGGATAGGCTCGCCGGCGTGGAAAAGCGGAGATTCCCGCGGTTGAACCGCGAGGTCGGCGTGGTCGGGCTCGGCGCCTGGCAGCTCGGTGCCGACTGGGGCCAGGTCAGCGAGCCCGAAGCCCTGGCAGTGCTGACCGCCGCCGTCGAGGACGGAGTCACCTTTCTGGACACCGCCGACGTCTACGGCGACGGGCGCAGCGAGCAACTGATCGGCCGGTTCCTGCGCGAGCGGCCCGACGCCAGGCTCACCGTCGCCACCAAGATGGGCCGCCGGGTGCCGCAGACGCCGGAGGCGTACGTGCTGGAGAACTTCCGGGCCTGGACGGACCGGTCCCGGACGAATCTCGGGGTCGACGTGCTCGACCTGGTGCAGTTGCACTGCCCGCCCACACCGGTCTTCTCCACCGACGCCGTCTACGACGCCCTGGACACCCTGGTCGCCGAGGAACGCATCGCGGCGTACGGGGTCAGCGTGGAGACCTGCGACGAGGCGCTGGCCGCGATCGCCCGCCCCGGGGTGGCCAGCGTGCAGATCATCCTCAACGCGCTGCGGCACAAGCCGGTCGAGCGGGTGCTGCCGGCCGCCCTCGCCGCCGGGGTCGGCATCATCGCCCGGGTGCCGCTCGCCAGCGGCCTGCTCTCCGGCCGCTACGACGAGCACACCACGTTTCCCAGCGACGACCACCGCAACTACAACCGGCACGGGGAGTCGTTCGACGTCGGCGAGACGTTCTCCGGGGTGGACTACGAGACCGGGCTGGAGGCCGTACGGCGGCTGCGCCCGGCGGTGCCGCCGGGAGCCACGATGGCGCAGTTCGCGCTCCGCTGGATCCTCGACCAGCCCGGCGTCACGGTGGTCATCCCCGGCGCCCGCAACGCCGAACAGGCCCACTCGAACGTCGCCGCCGCCGCGCTCGCGCCGCTGTCGGCCGAGGCGACCGCCACGGTGGACGCGGTCTACGCCGAACTGGTCCGCCCGCAGGTGCACGACCGCTGGTAGTCGATCGGCCGAGCGTGCGGCGTGCCGCGAGGCGACGTGCGTTCCGGCCCGCCGTGCGGTTGGCTGAGTGCGACGGGTTGGCCGCGGAACGGATGTGACCGGCTCGCCGCGGAGCAGACGTCACCGGCTCGCCGCGGACGCCACGACCGGTTCAGCGCGGAGCCGGTGCGACCGGGTCGGCGCGGAGCCGGTGCGACCGGTTCAGCGCGGAGAGACGCGACGTCGTCGCGGGGAGGAGCGAGACAGATGAAAGGGTGGCTCCCGCTCACGCTCGGGCTGCTGGCCGTCGTCGTCGGCGCAGTGTGGACGTTGCAGGGGCTGGGTCGGCTCGGCGGCAGTGCGATGACCGGCGAACCACTCTGGGCCGTGATCGGGCCGGTGGTGGTGGTCGCCGGGCTCGTGCTGGTGGTGCTGGGCCTGCGCGCCCGCAGCCGGGGCAGGCCCTCCTGACCGGCGCACCGGTGCCGCCGGGTCGCACCGGATACGCGTCGAGCCCCGCGGGGCGCGGGGCTCGACGTGGATCCCAAAGCAATCGAAACTCGGGCCGGCGGGGGCCGGCCGTCACGGAATCAGATGGGGCGAACCTGCTCCGCCTGCGGCCCCTTCTGGCCCTGAGCGATCTCGAACTCCACCCGCTGGTTCTCCTCCAGCGTGCGGTAGCCGCTGGTCTGGATGGCCGAGAAGTGGACGAACACGTCAGCACCCCCGCCGTCGACGGTGATGAAGCCGAAGCCCTTGTCTGCGTTGAACCACTTCACGGTTCCCTGCGCCATGTGTATCTCCTTCTAAAACTGGCGGCCGAGCACGCCGTGCGGCCGGTTGGCCGTTTTCGAGCAGCGGCGCCTTGGAGTCGGCCCCCACCAAGGAGGACTTCCCTCGACCCACGCCATCTCTCAACAGCGTGGAACAGCAAACCACGTACGCAAAAACTTCGCATAGCCTACCCGACGAAATTCTCCGACATGTGACCTGAGAACGCGTCCCACGGCCCCGGAGGCATCGACGGCACGGGCTGGCGACAGCTCCGCTAACCGGACGAAACCGGATCAGCCCGCGAACTCTCCCCGGACTCGTCGCGCACCGTCGCCGACGGTTCGACAGCACCGTCGCGGCCGCCCAGGGCGACCGCCAAGACGGCGCCGAACAGGCAGAACAGCGCCGCAGCAGTGAACATCTCGGCGTACTCGATCCGGAGCGCGTCGCGTACCGCGGCCGTGTAGTCGGCGACCCGCTGCTGGTAGACGGCGCGGTCCACACCGAACGGCAACGGGGTCACCAGGTCGGCGGTGAGTTCCTGGAACCGGTGCAGCCCCCATGCGGTGACTCCGGCGACCCCGAGCAGCATGCCCACCATCCGGGCCACCACCAGAGCGGCGGCGGCGACACCGTGCTGGGCCGCCGGCACCGCACGGAGTACCGCCGAACTCAGCGGTGCGATGACCAGCCCGAGACCGAAACCGGCCAGTACCAGATCGGTGTCGAGCCGGGGCAGTCCGACCGGCCCGATCGGGTACCGGGCCGCCAACGGGTCGACCGGCCAGCCGGCGATCAGCAGGTAGCCGAGTACGGCCAGCGCCAGACCGCCGACGGTGACAGCACGGTCGCCGAGGCGCCGGGCGAGCAGCCCGCCGAGCACCGCGCCGACCGGCAGCGCCACCAGGAACCGGGTGAGCAGCAGCGCCCCCTGCACCGCGTCGCGCCCGAGTACGGTCTGCGCGAAGAGTTGCACGTCGACCAGGGTCACCAGCAACGCGGCACCGGCCAGGGCGCTCACCCCGAGGGCGACCAGGAAGGGCCGCATCCGTACCCCGGCCGGATCCAGCAGCCGGATCCGGGCCCTGGCCTGCCAGAGCAGGAACGCGCCGAACACCACCACCCCGGCCCCGACGGTGACCGGACCCCACGGCGGCAGCAGCGAACGCGCCGGATCGGGGTTGTAGAGCCCGACCACCAGCAGCCCGAGCGCCACCGCCAGCAGCAGCCCGCCGACGACGTCGACCCGCTGCCGGGCCGCGTCCGACCGGACGTCCCGGCCCGGCAGCGTCAGCCGGACCACCACGATCGCCAGCACCGCGAGCGGCAGGTTCACCCAGAAGACACCGCGCCAGCCGACCAGCGTGGCGAGCCCGGCGCCGTAGAGCGGACCGAGCACGCTGCCCAACTCCTGGGCCGCGCCGACCAGCCCCAGGGTCAGTGCCCGGCGCCGGGCCGAGCCGAGGTCGGAGACCAGCGCCATCGTCACCGGCAGCAGGGCGCCACCGGCCAGACCCTGTAGCCCCCGCCCGGCGACCAGCAGCGGCAGGCTGTCGGCGAGCGCGGCCAGCACCGAACCGGCGGCGAAGCCGGCCAGGCAGCATTCGATGACCACGCGCCGGCCGTACCGGTCGGAGAGCCGGGCGAGCAGCGGCATCCCGGCGACGTAGCCGAGCAGGTAGCCGGTGACCACCGGAGTGGCCCGTTCCAGCCGGTTGACCGGGACCCGCAGGTCGCCGAGGATCTCGACCAGCAGGGTCACCACGACGTACGCGTCGAGGGCGGCGAGCAGCACCGCCGCGCCACCCACCCCGATCGCGAGCCGGCGACCGGCCCGCGCCACGGGCTCAGGGGACACGGATGGTGACCGGAGCGTCGTACTCCGAGAAGGTCACCGTCACGGTCCCGGTCTGGCCGGGCACCGGGAACCGGGCCCGGTGCAGCAGCCGCCGGTCGGCACCGATCCAGAGCGTGCCGGTGACGTCCGCGCTGACCCCCGGCACCAGGTTGCCGAGCGCGGCGCCGGGCAGCGTCCCCTCGATCCGGTACGTGTCGACCCCGTCGACCTTCTCCCGGCCCTCGGTGGTACCGGTGGCCTTGCCGACCAGGTTGGCGACGCCACGGTCCGGGGAGAGGATCGCGGTCGGGTCGTAGATCGCCGCCGCGGTCGCCAGCGGCAGCTTCTGCCAGCCGCCGGTCAGCCCGTTGACGTGCAGGGTCTCGTCCTTGACCACGAACGACAGTTCCAGCGGCAGCCCGCCCTGCTCGATCTTGGCGGTCCCCTGGGCCTCGCCGGCCGCGGTGATCACACCCTCGGCGGCGCTGATGCCGAGGCTGTCGGCCGCGCCCTCGGTGGCGATCGCGAACCGGGCGGTCTTCACCGTGCCCAGCTCGGTCGCCGCGCTGGAGAGGAGTTCGGCCGCCTCGGGCAGGGTCGTGGAGTTCTCCGCGCCCCCGGCCGGGTCATCGGCGCCCCGGTCGGTGCAGCCTGTGGAGACGGCCAACAGCAGGCTCAGCGCACCGGCGAGCACGAGGGATCGACGCATAACCCGAAGCGTACTCACGACGGATGGACCGTCGGCGGCGATCCGCCCCGGACGGCTCCGGAGTCCGCCGACTCAGTCGGGCCAGCGGCCGGTCAGCCGGCGTACCCCGATCGCGCCGCCCCGGTCCACGGCGGCCCGGACGACAGCGAAGATGGCCCCCTGCAACGCGGCAGCGGCGAGGATCTCGCCCCAGCCCCGGTCCTCGTCGATCGCGTCCGGCGCCTCGCCGTCACCGGCCGTCAACTTCCAGACCTGCCGGAACACCGCGCCGGCGGCCACCCCGGCGGCCATGCCCAGAAGTATGCCCACCGGCCGGTAGGCCACCTTGCTGACTGTCCTGCTCACCCACGTCTCCCTCGTGCCACCAGCACCACGACCGCCAGCGCCAGCGCCCCGGCCGCGAACACGGCCCAGGACACCGGATGGCGCAACGCTACCGAACCGGCGTCGTGCACGGAGGACCGGACGCTCTCGGTGGTCTGCCCGGCCCGCTGCTTCACCCGGTCCCGGGTCTGCGCCGCCGAGCCCTTGATCCGGGCCTTCACGTCCGCCTTGGCCGCCAGGGCCTGCACCGTCTCGCCCAGCTCGGCCCGGGTCTGCCGGATCTCCTCCCGGAGCGCCTCCGGGTTGCCGAAGCCGTTGCTGCGGGTCATCCCTGTCCCCTGTCCCGGACCGCCGAGGCCACCGTACGCACGTCCGCGCGCAGACTGTCCGCCGTGGCCTTCGGCATCGGCGGCACCGCCCGGCGTACCTGGCCCCGGCCGACCAACGCGAAGATCCCGGCCAGGAGGAACAGTGCCCCGGCCACCACCAGCGCGGCGGCCCAGGCCGGAATCACCACTGCCAGTCCCAGCACCGCGGCGGCCACCAGGACGCCGAGTCCGCAGAGCGCCAGCGCGCCGCCACCGCCGAAGAGCCCCACCCCGATCCCGGCGTGCTTGCCCTTCTCGGCCAGCTCGATCCGGGCCAGCGCCAGCTCGTCGCGTACCAGCCGCGACACCTGCTCGGTGGCGCGCTGCACCAGCTCCGCGGTGGACTGCTCCGCGACCGGTCGAGCGGAGTCGCGTACGACATCGGCCATGCTGTCCTCCTATCCCGGTTCCTGGGCTGTATGCCCCGGTCGCCGGTGGTTCAATCCTGCCGACGGTCCGTTCGCGCCCGGTGTCCGTTCGTCGCGCCCGTCCCGAGCCGGGCGGACGGCTGGCCGGGTGCGGCGGAGGCGGAGATGCGTCCCGCCCCCGCTGTGGTTAGTGTCCGCCACCGAGCGTCCCGATGGCGGCCGATCCGGCAGGTCAGCGGCCCGACCCGCGCCACTCAGCGCGGCGGCGCCTCGGCCGGCTCGTCGGGGCCGACGAAGGCACTGCTCCGGGCCTCGCCGTCGTCGGTACCGCCGAAGAGCCGGGCGTCGTCCGGCGGCTCGTGCTCGGTCGGCCGGCTGTCCGCGGCGGCACCGGGCACCGGGCGGCTCGGCTCGACCCACTGCCAGGGCAGCCGGCCGGAGGCGTCGCCGACCTCCGTGCGCAGCCGGGGCAGCGCGGTCGGCCGCTGGTCCCGCAGCCAGCCGACCAGGTGCTCCCGGACCAGGCAGCGCAGGTCCCAGAGCCTCGGCGCGTCGGCGGCGCTGACCAGGGCGCGCAGCCGGACCATCCCGCCGACCGCGTCGGTGACCTGGAGTACGCAGGTCCGCCCGTCCCACAACTCGGTCCCCTCCACCAGCCGGCGCAACTCCTCCCGCATCGCCTGCACCGGCACCGACCAGTCCACCTCGAACTCTGCGGTGCCCAGCACGGCGGCCTGGGTACGGGTCCAGTTCTGGAACGGCTTGGTGGTGAAGTACGACGTCGGCAGGATCAGCCGCCGGTCGTCCCAGATCTGCACCACCACGTAGCTCAGGGTCAGCTCCTCGATCCGGCCCCACTCCCCCTCGACCACCACCACGTCGTCCAGCCGGACCGCGTCGCTGAACGCCAGTTGCAGCCCGGCGAAGACGTTGCCGAGCACGCTCTGCGCGGCCAGCGCGGCGACCACTCCGATCACCCCGGCCGAGGCGAGCACGCTGGCGCCGACCCCGCGCACGCTCGGGAAGGTCATCAGCATCACCCCGGCGGCCAGCACCACGATGACCGCGATGGTGACCCGGCGCAGCATGACGATCTGGGTCTTGATCCGCCGGGCCTGCCGGTTGTCCGGCACGTCGAGCCGGAACCGGGCCAGCGCGGTGTCCTCGCTGACCAGCAGCAGCGAGGCGACCAGCCAGGCGGTGGTGCCGATGACCGCCAGGACGAGCAGGTGCAGCAGGGTCCGCCGCCACGGCGTACCGATGCCGTAGCCGGTGCTGAACCGCACGCCGAACTGGATCGCCAGCACGGTCGCGGCCACCTGGAAGGGGCGGTGCGAGTGCTCGGACAGCTCGCTGAGCAGCACGGACCGTCGGCCGAGCCGGCGTACGGTCCGGTGCACCACCTCCACCACGGCGAGCGCGAGCAGCGCCGCGCCCACCGTCGCGATGACCGTCCACAGATAGCTGTCCACCAATGTTCTTCCTTCCACGCCGAAGCCGGGTGCCGCTGCGGGATGTCTCCCGAGCCGCACCCGGCGGGGCCACGAACGCGCGGGGCCAAATACGTAGAATGCCCCAGAGAGTCCTATGAGTCCAGGTCAGACCTTCCGGTACCTCGCCTGCACCAGGCAGAACACGGCGAACGCGGCGATGCCGAGCGCCACCAGCGTAAGCAGGATCGACCCGTACGCCTGCTCCCGCAGCGTGTGCAGGGCGGCGTCCAGGCCCCGGGCCCGGTCCGGGTCGTAGTTCACCGCGGCCGTCACCACCAGCAGCCCGGCGATGCCGTACGCGATGCCCTTGGCGACGTAACCGGCCACGCCGAGCCGGCGGGCCAGCGTGCGGGTCTGCGGGCTCATCTCACCGGTCTTCAGGTGCCGCTCGAACCTCTTGACCGCGCCGTACCAGACCAGCCCGATACCGAGGGCGGCCAGGGCGAGGCCGATCACCCCGACCAGCAGCCGCCCCCCGGACGAGGCCATCAGGTCCTCGGTCAGCGCCTGCTGCTTGTCCGCACTGGACGAGTTCGCCTGCTGCACCACCTGGTAGGCCGTCCAGGCGAAGTAGAGGTAGACGAGGGTCCGGCCGAGCGAGGTGAGCCGCTCGACGACCCGCTCGCGGCCCCGGTATTCCCGGTGCCCGATCGCTGCCTCGAACGCCTGCCAGATCGCCATCGCGAGCAGGCCGACCCCGATCGCACCGACCAGGAACCCGCCGAGCGGCTGCGCGGCCAGGGTACGCAGTGCGCCGGACTGGTCGCCGTCGTCGGCCGGCCGGCCGAAGGCGATCTGCAATGCCAGCCAGGCGAAGAGCAGGTGGACGAGCCCGTAACCGACGAAGCCGGCCCGGGCGAGGATTTCCAGGGGCTTGCTGTTGGCGGCGCGGGCCGCGCTCGCTCCGGCGGTAGAAGTCGCTGACATGGGCGTGTCAATGACCGATCGGGACGATTTCCAAACGTCCGGGCGCCGGAGGCGCCTCCACCGGGGCGGTGGCCGGCGGTGGCGGATCGTCCCGCCACCGCCCGCCCAGGTCACACCTCAGCCGGCGTTGCGGCCGATCCGCACCACCACCTGCTCCTGGTCGGCGCTCTGCACGGTGGCGTACAGGCCGCCGACCTCGGTGGCCTGCTGGCCGACGGTCAGCGCCAACTGCTCACCGGCGACTTCGATGGTCACCTTGTCGCCGTCGACGCCGATCAGCTTGGCCTCGACCCCGAGGATGCTGGTCTGGGCGTCGACGCCCTGCTTGAAGGTGACGGTGCAGGCGTCCAGCCCGCAGTCTGTGGTGGCGCCCTCGGAACTACAGCCGGCCAGGACGGCCACACCGAGGGCCAGGCCGGCGAGGAGACCGGCGGCACGACGGACGGTGGTCTTTTGGCGGTACGGGGGATTCGTCACCCCACCAAGGGTACCCGGAGTGATCCAGGCAACGGCCCGGCCGAGTTTCCGGCAACGGCCGATATCGTGCCTGCCATGCCGTTCGAGATCGCCCGGGTCCGGGCCGCCTACCCCGCCCTCGCCGAAGGATTCGTGCACTTCGACGGGGCCGCCGGCACCCAGGTGGCCGCCCCGGTCGCCGACGCGGTGGCCGGCACCATGCGGACCGCGGTCGCCAACCTGAGCAGCGCACACGTCCCCGGGCAGCGCTCCGGTGAGCTGGTGGCGGCGGCCCGGGCGGCGGTCGCCGACCTGGTCGGGGCGACCCGGGACGGGGTGGTCTTCGGGCCGAGCGCGACCGCGCTGACCTACCACGTGGCCCGGACGCTCAGCCAGGCGTGGCGCCCCGGCGACGAGGTGGTGGTCTCCCGGCTCGACCACGACTCCAACGTCCGGCCCTGGGTGCAGATTGCCGAGGCGACCGGCGCGGTGGTCCGGTGGGCCGAGTTCGACCCGGAGACCGGCGAACTGCCGGCCGGGCAGTACGCCGACCTGGTCGGCCCGCGCACCCGGGTGGTGGCGCTCACCGCCGGCAGCAACGCGATCGGCACGGTGCCGGACGTGGCCGGGATCGCCGCAATCGCACACGCAACCGGTGCGCTGGTCTACGTGGACGGGGTGCACGCCACCCCGCACGGGCCCACCGACGTCGCCACGCTCGGCGCCGACTTCTACGTGACCAGCGCCTACAAGTGGTCCGGCCCGCACGTCGCCGCCGTCGTCGCCGACCCGGCCCGCTGGGCGGAACTGCGCCCGGCCAAGCTGCTGCCCTCGCCCGACCGGGCACCGGAGCGGTTCGAGCTCGGCACGCCGAGCTTTCCGCTGCTGGCCGGGATCCGGGCCGCCGTCGACCACCTGGCCGGGCTGGACCCGGACGCCACCGGCGACCGCCGAGCCCGGGTACGGGCCGGTCTCGCCGCCGCACTGGAGCACGAGAACCAGCTCTTCGCCCGCCTGCACCGGGGTCTCGCCGAACTGCCCGGGGTGACCGTCTACGGCTCGCCCCGGCACCGCTGCCCGACCGTCTCGTTCCGGCTCGCCGGCCAGACCCCGCAGCAGACCGCCGCCGCGCTCGGCGAGCGCGGGGTCTGCGTCTCGGCCGGCGACTACTACGCGTACGAGTACTTCTCCGCGCTGGGCCTGCGGGACAGTGGCGGGGCGGTCCGGGCCAGCGTCTACCACTACAACACCGCCGACGAGGTCGACCGGCTGCTCGCCGAACTCGACCGGCTGGTGGTGGGCGGGGTCACCGACAGGGCCGGGCTGGTGAGTGGAGAATTGCTCCGGTGAGCTCACTCGTCGAAGAAAATCCCGCCCGCCGCCGCTTCGAGATCCTGGTCGACGACGCCCTGGCCGGCTTCATCGGCTACCGGGTCGAGTCCGGGACGATGGTGCTGGTGCACACCGAGGTCGACAAGCAGTTCGAGGGGAAGGGTGTCGGCAGCGCGCTGGCCCGGGGCACCCTCGACCAGCTCCGCGACCGGGGCGAGCGGGTCCGGGTCACCTGCCCGTTCCTGCTCTCCTTCCTGGAGCGCCATCCCGAGTACGCATCGGTGGTCGCCGACGGCTGATTCCCGCCCGGGGGTGCGGCGGTCGGGTCCCGGCGACGGGCTACCGTCGTACCCGTGGCGGAGCCGGAAGTGCGCACGACGGGCCGGGCGGGTCGGTGGATCACCGTGGTGGTCGTGGTGGTGGCGCTGGCCGCCGTCGGAGTCGGCGTGGGGGTCTGGCGGGGCTGGTTCGCCGACCCGTCGGTCTCGGACGCGCCTCGGGCCCGGGCCGGCACCGTGCAGACCCTGGTCGCAGACCTTGAGGCGCCCTGGGGACTCGCCTTCCTCCCCGACGGCTCGGCACTGGTGACCGAGCGGGACAGCAAGCGGGTCCTCCAGGTCTCCGGCGGTACGGCCCGGGAGGTGGCCCGGATCGAGGAGGCGGCACCGGCAGGCGAGGGCGGCCTGCTCGGCCTCGCCGTCTCCCCGGACTACGCCACCGACCGCTGGGTGTACGTCTACTACACCGCCGCCGACGACAACCGGGTCGCCCGGCTGCGCCTCGGCGAGACGGCTCGGGAGGTCGTGCTGAGCGGCATCCCGCGCGGCTCGCGCACGCACAACGGCGGGCGGATCGCCTTCGGGCCGGACGGCATGCTCTACGTCGGCACCGGGGACGCCGGGGACCGCGACGCCGCGCAGGACCGGAACAGCCTGGCGGGCAAGATCCTGCGGATGACCCCGGACGGCCGGCCCGCTCCGGGCAACCCGTTCGGCGACACCCTGGTCTACAGCTACGGCCACCGCAACGTGCAGGGGCTCGGCTGGCACGCCGACGGGACGATGTACGCGGCCGAGTTCGGCCAGAACCACTACGACGAACTCAACCGGGTCACGCCGGGCGGCAACTACGGCTGGCCGGAGGTCGAGGGCGACTCCGACGATTCCCGGTTCGTCACCCCGGTCGCCACCTGGGGTACCGCCGAGGCGTCCCCGAGCGGGCTGGCGGTGGTCGGCGACCGGGTCTGGCTGGCCTGCCTGCGCGGGCAGCGGCTCTATCGGATCGGCACCGACGGGCAGGACGCCGAGGCGCTGCTGACCGGCGAGTACGGCCGGCTCCGGCACGTCGCCCCGGCGCCGGACGGGTCGCTGTGGGTACTCACCTCGAACCGCGACGGGCGCGGCTCGCCGGAGGACGACGACGACCGCATCCTCCGGCTGGTTCCCTGACCGGCCCGACCGACCCGGCTGCCGGCGGGCCTAGATCGCGTGTTCCGGCGCGGGTAGGTCGGTGAACGGGAAGCGGAGTCGGAAGTCGGGCCAGGGCACGCTGAGCCGCAACCAGTCGCCACCACGGCCGGCGTCGACGCCCAGCTCGGCGATCTGACCGAGATCGGCGAGCGAGCGCCGGGCCTGCTCCTCGGTGACGCCGGCCGCGCCGGCCAGGCTGGTCAGGCTGGTGCTGACCACGCGGCGCCGCCATCGCCGCCGGGTACGCGCAGCCAGCCGCCGGATCGCGATGGCCACCAGCACGGCCTGGTCGTCCCGCTGTGCCCGGGCCTCCAGCTCCCGCTCCGCCTCGGAGAGCGGCAGCACGTCCAGCGGATCGCGGTCCAGCCGGGGCGTGACCCACGGATCGTCGCCCTCCTCGTCGTTCAGCTCGAAGAGGCCGAACTCCGCCAGGCAGAGCAGCAGCTCGCCGACGGTGTGCGGGACCGGCACGTCGCGCCGCCGGCACATCTCGGCGAACAGCTCGATCCGGGTGGCGCGGATCCGGACCATCCAGGCGTAGTGCTGCCGGGCGTTCAGCTCGGCGTCCTCGGCGTCCCGGCCGGCGCGGCGCCACCGGGCCCGGTCCACCCACTCGTCGACGCTGCCGGGATCACACCACGCCGAGCCTTCCCAGGGGACGATCGTCGACCAGGCCGACCGGCGGAACCGGGAGTCCCCGGGCACGACGGTGAGGTAGACGAAGGCGCAGGGAAGCCACCTGATCCAGGACGGGGTAAGGGCGGCCCGCTGCCAGCGAGGGGTCACCGGAGGAACGATACCGCGACTCGCCGTGAACGTGGGGGCACCCTTGGTGACAGCCGCGGTACGGATCGGGTGTCGTCCCGGCGGTCCGATCAGGACCGTCCGGCGAGCACCTCCGCGGCGGCCCGGCCGGTGGCCCGAGTGGCGCCGTAGGTGGCCAAATGCACCCGGCCGGTGACGATCGAGGGTACCCCGAGCTCCACCACCACAGCGTCCGGGCGGTCGGCCAGGATCCGGCGCACCGCCGCCGCCATCCAGTCGTGCCGGTGCAGGTCGCGGACCACCAACACCAGTGGTCGGCCGGCCGCCCCGGCGAGCGCCCCGGCCGGCGGGACACGGTCGGCGGCCAGGTCGTCGGCGGCCAGCCGTACGGTCGTGGTGCCAGGCAGCAGGGCGGCCAGCGGGGCACCTACGCCCCACGGGGTCTCGGCGCCGATGGCGATGTTCCGGGGCGGCTCGAACTCCAGCACGTGGGCCGGGCCGGTCAACGGCAGTACGGCCGGGCCGGCACCGTCGGTCAGCCGGACCGCGCGGCGTGCGGCGGCCAGGCCCAGCGGAGAGCCGTCCGGGCCGGCGGGCGTCCACTCGGCGCGCTGGGCCCGGGCGGCACCGCTCCACGCGGCCAGCAGGCCCACCCGCTTGGCCGCCTCGACCAGGCGCTCCTCCGGCAACACCCCGGCGAGCACCGCGTCGACGATCGCGTCCCGCAGCCGCAGGGCGTCCGCCTCGTCGGCGTGCTCGCCGCCGACACAGATCGCGTCGGCCCCGGCGACCAGGGCCCGGACGGTCGCCCCGGCGAAGCCGTACCGGTCGGCGACCGCGCGCATCTCGATGCCGTCGGTCACCACCACACCCTGGAAGCCCAACTCCTCGCGCAGCAGATCGGTCAGCACCCTCCGGCTCAACGTCGCCGGCCACTCCTCGTCGACCGCCGGGACCAGCAGGTGACCGGTCATCACCGCCTGCACTCCGGCGTCGATAGCCGCCCGGAACGGCGGCAGCTCGCAGGCGTCGAGCCGCGCCCGGGAGACCGCGATCCGGGGTACGTCGAGATGCGAGTCGACGCTGGTGTCCCCGTGCCCGGGGAAGTGCTTGGCGCAGGCGGCGACCCCGGCCGACTGGAGGCCGCGTACCCAGGCGGCGGTGTGCCGGGCGACCAACCCCGGGTCGGCGCCGAAGGAGCGTACGCCGATCACCGGGTTGTCCGGATTGGCGTTCACGTCCGCGTCCGGCGCGTAGTTCAGGGCGATGCCGGCGGCGGCCAGCTCGGCGCCGAGGTCGCGGGCGACCGCCTCGGTCAGCTCGGGGTCGTCGACCGCGCCGAGCGCCAGGTTGCCCGGGCGCGAGCTGCCGAGCCGGGACTCCAGCCGGGTGACGTCGCCGGCCTCCTCGTCGATCGCCACCAGCACGTCCGGCCGTTCCGCCCGCATCGCGTCGGTCAGCGCGGCGACCTGCCCGGCGTCGACCACGTTGCGGGCGAACAGCACCACCCCGCCGAGCCCTTCACCGAGCCACCGGCGCACCCAGTCCGGCGGTCGGGTGGTGCCGACGAACCCGGGCTGGAGCACCGCCGCCGCCAGACTGGACAGGTTGTCCGTCGTTCCGCTCATCCCGCCGGTTCCCCCCGCATCTACAGTGGACAGCCGCCGCCCTGGTAGCGGCGGGTGCTGCCATGGTCACACCACCTCGACAAATAGTCAATAAACCTTCCTATTAGCCGGAACGGGCCCGGACGTGCGACATGGCCGCCGGTGACGTGCGACAGTGCTGGAATGCAGTCGAGCATCCCGGAGACCGCGCCGCGCCTCACCGAACTGCCGCACCGCCTGCTTGCCGCCGAGGAGACGAGCTGGTTCGACATTCCGGGCGTTCGGATCGTGGGCGCCATCCTCGGCACCGTGCTGCTGGTCGCCGCCCTCCGGTCGATGTTCGGTCGCCGCTAGGCGGTCGATCTTCGCTCGCAATCCGGTGGCCGATCTTCGGTCGCAGTCGGGCGGACGACCGCCGCCGCACGGCCCCTCCGCCGCACGGCTCCTCCGCCGCGCCCGCCCGGCGCTCCCCGACATGACCTGTGCGGCGGACTGTCGAGCTGGGCGCACGAACGGGGCACGGATCGAGACCCCGCAGCGCGATCAGCGCGACGAACGCGGACATGAAGCGGCACACGCGGCACAGACGCGGAGCACAAACGCGGCCCAGAGGCGACACAGACGCGACGCGCAGACGGACCGAGGCCGTCTCGACCGGTCGGATTTCCGATAAGCGCGGTTCCGCTGCGCGTACTAACATCGACGATTGTCGTGGCATCGGCAGACGACGCCGCAGCTCACGACCACTTCAGCGCCAGAGATGGTGGCATGAGATGCCGTGCCGAGCCGATGGTTGACCCCGCCCACTCCAGGAGTCGAGAATTCCAAGACGGCGACGGCGAGTGACGCCAGCCTGACCGTGCGTTCGTCGAGCTGCATTGGAGCGTTGATGGGGAGGCTCAGCATTCCCTCCCTGCCGGAGGGGCCGATCCGGGAGTTCTACGAACGGCTGCACACACTGCACCAGGTGGCGGGCCAACCCAGCATGCGCGCCCTGCACCATGGCACCCGCACCGCCACCCGCCCCCGGGGGATCAACGCGACCTCGATCCACGCCGCATTCGCCCGGCCACGGCTGGCGCGGTGGGACGTGGTCAGCGAAATCGTCCGGCTGCTCGACGGTGACGTGGGCGAGTTCGCGGAGCTGTGGCAGCAGGCCCGGCACCGGGAGTTGAGCGCGGACGTGCCGCCGGGCACGGTGCTCGGGGCGTACCCGAAAGAGGTTGGTGGATCGTGGCCGGCAGACCGGTCGGGCGGCGCGGTGCCGCGCGAGTTGCCGCCGGACCTGCGGACGCTCTCCGGCCGAGAGCGGCAACTGGCCGAACTCGACACCGTGCTCGACGCCGGCACGGAGGCTGGTATGACGATGATCATCGTTCTGACCGGGCCGCCCGGCGTCGGCAAGACCGCGCTGGCCGTGCACTGGGCGCACCGGGTCGCCGACCGGTTTCCGGACGGACAGCTCTATCTGGACCTGCGCGGATACCACCCGGTACCGCCGACCCGGCCGACCGACGCGCTCGCCGGGCTGCTCGGCGCGCTCGGCGAGGACGCCGCGACCCTGCCTCCCGGGCTGGCCAGCCGGGCCGCCCGGTTCCGCACCCTGCTCGCCGACCGGCGGATGCTGGTGGTGCTGGACAACGCCGGCTCGGTGGACCAGGTACGCCCACTGCTGCCCGGGACCGGTCGGTGCCGGACCGTGGTCACCAGCCGGGACAGCCTGGCCGGTCTGGTCGCCCGGCACGGGGTACGCCGGCTCGACCTTGACCCGCTCGCGCCGCGCGCGCCGCCGTTTCGGGGCGGGCCCCTCGGGGTACCTCCGGCGACCGATGAAGCTGCCACCCCTGCACGCCACCCGGCTCCGCCGTACCGCCCGGCACCGATTCGGCTGGCGATCGTTGCGCCCCGACCAACTCACGGCGATGCGTGCGGTGATGCGCCGCCGGGACGCTCTCGTCGTACTGCCGACCGGGGCCGGAAAATCGGCCGTCTACCAGGTACCGGCGACGCTGCTGACCGGACCGACGGTGGTGATCTCACCGCTGCTGGCCCTCCAGCAGGACCAGATCGCCGCGCTCAACGACCGTGACCAACCGGAGCTGCGCGCGGTACGGATCAGTTCGGCGGAGAGCCGCGCGCAGCAGGCCGCCGCCCTGGACGAGATCCGATCCGGCCGGGCCCGATTCCTCTTCACCACCCCCGAGCAGCTCAGCAACCCGGAACGGCTGGCCGAGGTACGCGCGCTGCGCCCTGCCCTGGTCGCGGTCGACGAGGCGCACTGCATTTCCGCCTGGGGGCACGACTTCCGCCCCGACTATCTGGCGCTGGGACACCTGATCCGCGAGTTGGGCCGCCCGCCGGTGGTCGCGCTGACCGCCACCGCGTCGCCGCCGGTCCGGGACGACATCGTCGGCCGGCTCGGCCTGCGCCGGCCCCGGGTGGTGGTCTCCGGACTGGACCGGGCGAACCTGTTCCTGGAGGTGGCGAACTGCGCCACCGAGGACTATCGGTGGCGGCGACTGCTCGCGCTGCTCCGCGCCGAGTCCCGCCCGGGCATCGTCTACGTGCCGACCCGGCGGGCCGCCGAGGAACTCGCCACGCGGCTGACCGCCGCCGACTTCCCGGCGAAGTACTACCACGGCGGGATGCCGGCCGGCGCCCGCGAGGAACTGCACGAGGACTTTCTCGCCGACCGGGTACCGATCATGGTCGCCACGTCGGCGTTCGGGATGGGCATCGACAAGTCGAACATCCGCTGGGTGGCGCACATGGCGCTGCCCGACGCGCCGGACAGCTACCTCCAGGAGATCGGCCGGGCCGGCCGGGACGGCGAACCAGCCCGCGCACTGCTGCTGTGGCGGGCCGAGGACCTCGGGCTGCGCCGCTACTTCACCGGCGGCGCCCCGGACCCCGAGGAGCTGCGCGACCTCGCCGCGCTGCTCCGGGACGGGCCGACCACCCGGACCGCGCTGCGCGAGCGGACCGGGCTCGGCGCCCGCAAGCTCGGCCAGCTCCTCGCCCTGCTGGAACAGGTCGGCGCCGCCGACACCCGACCGGACAACCGGCTCGGCAGCCCCCGGTACGCCCCGAAGCCCGTCGACGCGGCCACCGCCGCGCTGGCCGAGGCGGATCGGCAGCAGACGGTGCAGCGGTCGCGGACCGACATGATGCGGGCGTTCGCCGAGACCCGGAGCTGCCGGGGGCAGACCCTGCTGGCCTACTTCGGCGAGCGGCTGCCGAAACCCTGCGGGCACTGCGACAACTGCCACGCCGGACTGGACGCCGCCGCACCGGGAACCGGCACCCGGAACGGTACCGGTCGGCGCAGTGATCGTAAGGGCCCAGGAGCCGACGGGCCCTTTCCGGTACACAGCGCGGTCCGGCACACCGAGTGGGGCTCCGGGATGGTGCTCGGCTACGAGGACGACCGGATGACCGTGCTCTTCGACGAGGTCGGCTACAAGACCCTCTCGGTGCCGGTGGTCAGCGAGCAGGGCCTGCTGGAGCCGCTAGACGACTGATCTACGGTGTCCCGGGGTACGGGTCACAGGACGCCGTACGGCGATTCGGTTTGCCCTCGGCCACGAGGTGCCGTGGGATGTGATGGTTTGTTCTCAGTGGAGGGAGGTTGCCGTGACCGAGCAACCGCTATACGCGAGCGAGTTCGGATTCTCCGACGACGAGTGGGGGCTGCTCGTCGGTCTGCCCCAGTCGGTGCTGACCGCGGCCAGCGCCGCGGAGTCGGACGGCAGCCGCCGGACCCGGACGGAGAACGCCGCCGGGCTGGAGAGCATCGCCGCCGGACGGGAGTCGGCCAGCCCGCTGGTCGCCGCCGTCGCCGGGGAGCTGATCACCCGGGTCGGTGACCCGGAGGTGGGCGAGGAACTGCCGACGATCGAACCGGACGACCCGAAGGCGCTGATCGCCGACGTGCTGAGCCGGGCGCAGAGCGCGTCGAAGCTGCTCGCCGCCCGGGTCTCCGAGGGCGAGGCCGGGGCGTACCGGCACTGGCTGCTGACCATCGCCGAGCAGGTGGTGACCGCCGCGTCGACCGGCGGGGTACTCGGCCTCGGCGGCGACGAGGTGACCGAATCGGAGCGGCGCTTCCGCGACGAGCTGGCGCACGTACTCAACGACTGACCGACCGCGAAGCGCCCCGTATGCCCGCGAGGGTTACGGGGCGCTGTGCGTAGTCGGGTCAGCGGGTCGGGACGTCGCGGACGAACGCGCGCCAGGCGGCCGGGCCGAAGGCCAACGCCGGTCCGGCCGGGTCCTTGCTGTCCCGTACGCCGACGATCTCGGGGAGGTTCTTCGCCACCTCGACGCAGGTGGATCCGCCATTACCGCTGCGGGTCGACTTCTGCCAGATGGCACCGGTCAGGTCTGCCATGTCGCCGCTACTTCCTTAATCAAGCTGAGGGTCTGCCCGGTGGGCAGGGCTACCGCCCGCATGGCTTCCCATTTGCCCTCCAGGGTATCAATTTCGTCCTGTTGGCTGACGACGTGCGCGCGCAGCGGATCGTCCAGATGCGCGGCGACTCCGGACGGTCCCTTGGCCAGGATGAAGCCTCCGGCGAGCCCGGCGTGCGCCCCTGCGGTGGCGGGCACCGCCTGGAGGTGGATGTGCGGGCGTTGGGCGAACTGGACGAGGCGGTCGCACTGTTCGGCCATGACCGCCGGGCCGCCGACGCAGCGGCGCAGCACCGCCTCGTCGACCATGACGAAGAACTGCGGCGGTTTCGATCCGGCGAGGATGCCCTGCCGCTCCATCCGGGACTGGGTACGCTGCTCCACCTCGTCGGTGGTCATCAGGCCGCCCCAGCCGAGGACGGCCCGCGCGTACGCCTCGGTCTGCAACAGGCCGGGCACGAGCGCCGGCTCGAACCAGCGGAGTAACCGTGCCTCCCGTTCGATTTCGAGCCACTCGCGCAGCCAGGCCGGTTCGCGGCGGCGCAGTACGTCCGGCCAAAGGTCCCCTACGTCCCTGCCGACGGCTTCCGCGACCTGGGCACGATGCCGGGTCTGCGGGATCCGTCCGGGAGTCACCCAGCGAGCCGCCGTCTTCGGATCCACGCCGATCCGGCCGGCGAGCGATTCGGCCGTCTGACCGGCCTCGGCCATCGCGACCTTGAGAGCGTGGTTCATTCCAGCTCCTAACCGGACGTACCCAACGAATGAAGGCCATTCTGTGGCGCGGTGTGATTGTTCCATCACGCGGCGCAGGCTTCAATCCATGGCGCCTCCGCTCGGACCCATCACCCGCAGCACATCGCCAGGACGAGCGGAGGTTGCCGACGGGGGTGGCGCCAGCAGGGTTGGGATGCCTGGCGCCGCCCCCGTCTCCATTGCCTCGAAGGGAGAGAGCATGCGACCGATCCGGCGAGACAGGCCGCGCCACCGCCGCGACTGGCGCCGACTCTGGCGGTACTGCCGATGCGGGTGGCGCTGGCGCTGCCCCGACTCGCTCGGCCTGGTGCCGATGCCGTACTCGCCAACGGTGCCGCCGCTCGACCGCACCGCCCACCGCGCGGCCATCGTTTCCGAGCCCTCGTACCCGGGCGCCCCGCAGCCTCCTCCCCCAGCCGTCCGGCACTGGACCCGTAACGACAGGCATCCGCGTAACGAGCGGCATGCGTCGGGGAACTCGGCGGCCGGACGGTACGAGATCGGCCGGGTGGACGCGCTGACCCCCGCGCGACGGCACCGCGCCCGGCAGGTCGAGCGGGCGTGACCGGCCGCCCCGCCCGGGTACTCATGTTCCGGCCGCACGCCCGGTTCCGCGCGCACACGCACACCCGGCCGCTGTTCCTGTGCCGCGAGTGCGGCGCGAAGTGGCCGTGCCAACCGGCCCGGCTCGCGTTGCTCGTCGCCTACCGGAGTAACCCCGCCGGCCTGCGCGACATGCTGACGAACAAGCTGGCCATGGCCCTGTCGGACCAGCCCCGGGCCGACCCGGACGACCTGACCGCCCGCTTTCTCGGCTGGCTGCCCGACGGCCGCTGACGCCATCGCTCACCTATACGTCAGAGGCGCTAGCACTGGCGGTAGCGCCTCTGACGTACAGGTGAGTCGGCGTCCCCGGGCGAACGACCACACGACACGGCTGGCGGCCGACGTCGGCCAAGCCGGCGACGCGTCAGTTACCGGGTCAACAGAGGCAGGGACGGTCCCCCGCCAGTTACCGGGCCAGGAGCGCGAGTACGGCGCGCTCGGCCTCGGCGTCGGTGCTCTCCGGGCGCACGTCGGCGACCGTACCGCTCTGGTAGAGGTCGATCAGGCGGGGGTCCACATAGGAGGCCCGGGCCACCGCCGGGGTGTTGCCGAGCCGGCCGGAGACCCGGCGCATCGCCTCGGCGATCACCCGGCGTCGGGCGGTCACCGACTGCTGCGGCCCGGCCTCGGCGAGCGCCCGGGACGCCCACAGGGTCGCGTGCCAGGTACGGAAGTCCTTCGCCGTCATCTCACCCCCGCTGGCCGTCCGCAGGTAGTCGTTCACCTCGTCGCTGCGGACGTCCCGCCAGCTCCGGCCGTCCCAGTAGCCGAAGAGCCGCTGGGCAGCGCGCCTGCGTCGGCGCAGTTCCCGCAGCACCCGGCATGCCTCGGTGTCGTCGATCCGGAGCACCTGGTCGATGCCGCCCTTCGCCGGGAACGCGAAGACCACCGCGCCGTGCCGGCACCGGGTGTGCTCGGGCCGGAGGGTGGCCACCCCGTACGTCGGGTCGTCGCCAGCCGCGTACTGGTCGCTGCCGATCCGGAAGGTGCCCATGTCCAGCAGCCGGGCCACGGTCGCCAGTACCCGGGGACGGCGCAGTCCCCGCCCGGCCAGGTCGGCGCAGACCTGTTCGCGCAGCACCGGCAGCCGGGCGGCGACCTCCAGTACGTGGTCGAACTTCGCCTGGTCGCGCCGGAGCCGCCAGGTCGGGTGGTAGAGGTACTGCCGGCGTCCGGCAGCGTCGATGCCGACCGCCTGGATGTGCCCGGCCGGATGCGGGCAGATCCAGACGTCCTTCCAGGCGGGCGGGATCACCAGTTCGCGGAGCCGGGTCAGCTCGTCCCGGTCCCGGATCGGCCGCCCCTCGGTGTCCAGGAAGACCACGCCGCGACCGTGCCGGCGCCGCCCGTAGCCCGGGGCCGACAGGTCGCTACGCCGCAACCGCACGGTGACCCCGCCCCACCCGATCGACCTCACCCGCCGCCGCCAGCACCTCGTCCACCCCGATCGCGGCGAGCGCCGGATGGATCCGGGACCGGTCGGCCGACTCCCGAACGCCGGCAGGCTCCGCCGGGCGGTGCAGGGCCCGGTGCCAGGGCCGGTCCGGCGGCGGGCCCCAGAGCTGCGGCCGGATCGGCCCGAACAGCACCACCGACGGCGTCCGGTACGCGGTGGCCAGGTGCGCGACGCCGGTGTCCGTACTCAGCACCAGGCGGGCGTGCGCGACCACGGCGGCCAGCTCGACCAGGGTGAGGCGGCCGGCGAGTACCGCCGTCGCCGGCAGCCCGGCGCTGCTCGCCACCCGTTCGGTCAGGTCCCGCTCGTCGGGTGAGCCGGTCACCACCACCCGGTGCCCGGCCCGGGTCAGCTCCCTGGCCAGCGTGCCGAACCGGGCCGGCGACCAGCGGCGGGCGGTGCCCTTGCCGCCGGGGTGCACGACGGTCGCCCCGACCGGCACCCGCCGGGGCGCCGGTCGGCGCAGGTCCAGGTCGTCCGGGTCGCACTCGACGCCGTACCAGCTCAGCAGCCGGCACCAGCGGCGTACCTCGTGCTCCTCCGCCCGCCAGGCTGGGCCGTCGAGGTGGCCGGCCTCGGCACAGTGGTAGCCGCAGAGCCGTTCCGCCCCGGCGGAGGCGAGCAGCCGGTGCGACTGCGGGCCCCGGCCGTGCAGGTTGACCGCCCAGTACGGTGCCGGCCCGGCCCAGTCGACCGGGTCCAGCCCGTCGGTCGGCACCACGTTGTCCACGTCGCCGACCAGCTCCACCAGCGGGGTGAGCCAGTCCGGGGCGGCCACCGTCAGGGTGTGCTCCGGAAACGCGGCACGCAGCCCGCGCAGCGCCGGCACCGCCGTCGCCAGGTCACCCACCCCGAGCGCCCGCAGCACCAGGATCACGGATAGGACGTTTCCCGGTCGGCGCAGACCACCATCTCCCGGATCGCGCATCCGGGCGGCTGGCGCAGGGCGAAGAGCACGGCGTCGGCGACGTGCGCCGGGTCGTTCAGCGCGGCATCGGCACCCGGCCGGTACTGCGGGTCGCGCTCGTCGAAGAAGGCCGTACGCATCCCGCCCGGCACCAGCAGCGTCACCCCGACCGTCCCGGCCAGTTCGGCGGCGAGCGCCCGGGTGAAGCCCACCACCCCGAACTTGGCCGCGCAGTACGCGGTGGCGTCCCCCACCGCCTTGACGCCGAGGGTCGAGGCGACGGTGACCACCGTGCCGCGTGAGCGTTCCAGATAGGGCAGCGCGGCCCGGATGACGGCGGCGGTGGCCAGCAGGTCGACGGTGACGACCTGTTCCCAGGTCTCCGCCGGCACCTCACCGAGCCGCCCCGGCACGTCGACTCCGGCGGCGGTGACCACTCCGGCGAGTCCGCCGGCCTGCTCGGCGAGCTGCCGGGTGGCCGCCTCGGCGGCCCGGGTGTCGGACAGGTCGCAGCGCAGCCACGGCGTGGGCGCGGTCGGCGGCTGCCGGTCGAGCACCAGCGGCCGGCCGCCCGAGTTGAGGATCGCGGCCACCACCGCCGCGCCGAGCCCGCTGGACCCGCCGCTGACCAGCACCGCCCCGCCGAACTCCTCGGCACCGGCACCGGCGCCGAGGGAGACGTCACCGGGCCGGGGGGCCAGCGCGCCGCCGGCCCCGTCGAGTCCGCCGCTCACCGGGCCCGTCCCACCGGTCGGCGGCCGGCCCGGGCGGCGGCGATCATCCCGGTGGTGGAGCGCCCGTCCAGATAGGGCACCACCACGGTGTGGCCGCCCCAGCGGTGCATGATCTCGGCCTCCGGCAGGTCCGGCCCGTCGGCGCCGGTACCGTAGTCGCCGCCCTTGACCCAGATGTCCGGCCGCAGCCAGGCCAGCGCCGCGTGCGGGGTGGACTCGTCGAAGACGACCACCGCGTCCACGCAGCCGAGCGCGGCCAGCAGCCGGGCCCGGTCGGCGTGCCGGACCAGCGGCCTATCCGGACCCTTGAGGCCGGCCACGCTGTCGTCGGAGTTGACGCAGACCACCAGGCAGTCGCCGAGTTGCCGGGCCGCCTCCAGGGTGGCCACGTGCCCCGCGTGCAGCAGGTCGAAGCAGCCGCCGGTGGCCACCACGGTGCCGCCAGCGGCCCGGACCCGGGCGACCACCTCACCGGCGGCCCGGGGGCCGATCCGGTCGCTCCAGTCCACCGCCGTGATCGGCACGGTGTCCGTGCGGAAGGCGACCCCGGGACGGCTCCGCGCCACCTCATCGGCGCGCCCCACCTCGCCGGCCGGTCCCACCTCACCGGCCCGGGCTGCGACACCGGCGGTCGTCCCCGCTCCGGCGCCGGGTCCGCCGGCGGTCGGCCGTGTTCCGGTACGCACCGTCGCTCCGGTACGCACCGTCGCGCCCCTGGCCGGAGCCGCCGGTACGGCACTGGCCACCCCGCCGGCCGCCACATACCCGGACGCCTCGGCCACGGCGTGCTGCACCGCCTCGGAGACCAGCGCGCCGTCGGCCAGCGCCACGGTGGCGGTGGCGGCGAACCGGTCACCGGCACCGCAGGTGTCGCCGTCGGCGCAGGTCGGTGACGGTACCGCCAGCGGCGTCGACCCGGCGTGGCAGAGCAGGGCCCCCTCGCCACCCATCGTCACCACCACCGCACCGACCCGCCAGCGCTGGCGCAGCGCCTGGGCGCACCGGGCCGCGCTGACCAGCCGGGAGCCGCCGGTCGCCACCCCGGCGAGTTCCCGGGCCTCCACCTCGTTCGGGGTGGCCAGCCGGACGCCGGGCACCGCCGCCGGGCCGCGCGGATGCGGGTCCCAGACGATCGGTGCGGCGGTGCCGGCCAGCGCGGTACGCAGGGCCGGCAGCCGGGCGACGCCCCGGCCGTAGTCGCTGACCAGGATCCCGGCCGCCCCGGCCAGCAGGTCGAGTACGGCTTCACTCGGCTCGCCGGGTGGCCCGGCCGGTCCGCCCCGGTCGTGCCGGAGCAGCACCCGGCCCCGGGTGCGCAGCCGGATCTTCTCCGGGGTGGCTCCGGGCAGCGGCAGCCCGTAGACCTGCACCCCGGCGGCGGTGAGCAGGTGGCTCAGCCGGGCCGCCCCCTCGTCGTCGGCGAGCGCGGTGACCAGGGCGACCTCGTAGCCGCGCCCGGCGGCGAAGAGCGCGGCCAGCCCGGCCCCGCCCGGCCGGTCGACGCTGTTGTTCTCGTCCAGCACCGGCACCGGCGAGTCCGGGCAGAGCCGGTTCACCACGCCCTCCACGTCCCGGTCGAGCAGCGTGTCGCCGACGACCACGATTGTCCCGGTCACGGCACCTCCTCGGGCCCGGCCGGCCGGAGCGTTCCCGGCACCCGCAGCACCAGTTCGTCCTCGACCCCGGACGGGCGTACCGGGCTGGCGCCGGCCGGGCGTACCGGATCGGGGCTGGCCGGGCGGGCACCGGGCGAGGCCGCCGCCCGGGCCACCGCCGGGGCCGGGCCGGCGTGGCTGGCCGGGCCGAACGGCACCGGCAGGTACGCGTCGACGTAGCCGCAGAGCACGTGCGCCGAGACCAGGTGGAGTTCCTGCACCACCTGGCTGTCCGGACAGGGCACGGCGAGCACCTCGGTGCAGGCGTCGGCGAGCGGGTTCGGGGTCGGGCCGGTCAGTGCCCAGCAGCGCATCCCCAGCTCCCGACCGGCCCGGGCCGCCCGGACCAGGTTGGCGCTGCGCCCACTGGTGGAGAGCAGCAGCAGGACGTCGTCGGGGCGGCCGTGCGCGCGTACCTGACGGGCGAAGACCTCGTCGAAGCCGTAGTCGTTGCCGATCGCGGTCAGCGAGGAGGTCTCGGCGCAGAGCGCGATCGCCGACAGCGGGGCCCGGTCGTCGCGCAGCTTGCCGACCAGCTCGGCGGCGAGGTGCTGGGCCTCGGCCGCACTGCCGCCGTTGCCGGCGACCAGGACCCGGCCGCCGCCGGCGAGCAGCCGGGCAAGTTCGTCGCCCCAACGGGCCAGCCGGGCGGCCTCGGTCCGGTACGGCAGCAGTGCGGAGGCGAGCCCGGCCAGGTGGCTGTCCAGCACCTCCATCGACGCGGTCATCCGGCGACCACCCCGCTCGGCCGGCGCACCTCGCTGACCGCGGTGTAGACGGCGGCGATCTGGTCGGCGGTACGCGTCCAGGAGTACCAGCGGCGGGCCCGGTCCAGCGCGGCGGCGGCGTAACCGAACCGGCGTACCCGGTCGGCGAGCAGGTCCCGCAGGGCGGTGCCGAGCGCCTCGGGATCGCGCGGCGGCACCAGGTCGCCGGTGCGCCCGTCCGCGACCGTGTCGGTGAGCCCGCCGACGGCGGTACCGACCACCGGCACCCCGCAGGCCATCGCCTCCAGCGGGGTCAGCCCGAACGGCTCGTACCAGGGGGCGGCGACCAGCACGTCCGCCGACCGGTACCAGTACGGCATCTCCTCGCGGGGCACCGCGCCGATCAGGCGTACCCGATCGGCCACCCCGACCTCCTCGGCGAGCGCCCGCAGCCGGCGGACCTGGGGGTCGTCGTCGACCTCGCCGGCCGGCGGACCGCCGACCACCACGCACTCGGCGTCCGGGACCATCGGCATCGCCCGGATCACGTCCTGGTAGCCCTTCCGTTCCACCAGCCGGCCGACGGTGAGGATCCGGGGCCGGCCGGGGGCCCGGGGCACGGAGGGGCCGTCGGGCGAGAAGGTCTCGTCGTTGACCCCGGACGGGATCACCGTCACCCGGGCCTGCGGCACGCCCATCCGGACCAGTTCACGGACCTCGTCCTGGCTCTGCGCGATGACCCGGTCGACCGCCCGGCCCAGCGCCCGCTCGTAGCCGACCCGGCGGGCCGGGCTGGTGTCGGCGGCGCCCTGGTGCCGCCGCTTCACCGTGCCGAGCGCATGGTAGGTCTGCACCACCGGAATCCCGGTCTGCCGGCCGGCGGCGATTCCGGCCAGCCCGCTCATCCAGAAGTGCGCGTGCGCGACGTCCGGCACCCAGTCGTCGCCGCGCCAGCGCGCCACCAGCCACCGGCTGAAATCCTTCATGTACGGCAGCAGTTCGTCCTTGGCGATCGGCTGCGGCGGCCCCGCCGGTACGTGCACCACCTCGACCCCGTCGCGCAGCCGTACTGCCTCCGGCGCGTCGGGGCTGTCCCGCCGGGTGTAGACCCGCACCTCGTGGCCGGCGTCGGCGAGCGCGGCGGAGAGTTCGGCGACGTGCGTGTTCTGGCCGCCGGCGTCGTCACCGCCGAGTACCGCGAGCGGGCTGGCGTGCTCGGAGATCATCGCGACGCGCATAGTTCCTCCTCCAGCAACCGGTCCCAGTCGGTCAGGAACCGGTCCAGGCCGTACCGGGCCTGCGCGACCTCGCGGGCCTGCCCCCCGAGCTGGCGGGCGGTGTCGGGCTCCGCCACGAGCTGGCGGGTGGCGGCCAGCAGGGTGTCGAGCCGGGTGGAGAGCGCACCCGCCTCCGGCGGCACCGCCTCGACCGCCTCGGTGGCGGCGAGCACCACCACCGGCATGCCCATGGTCATCGCCTCGATCAGGCTCAGCCCCAGCGACGTCCACCGGCACAGGTGCAGGTACGCCCGCCGCCGGGCGATCTCCGCCTGCATCCGGCCCTGCGGCAGGTCGTCGTAGACGGCGAGCCGGTCGGCGGGCAGTCCCAGCCGGTCCGGCAGCCCGGCCACCCCCATGCCGAAGACGTCGAGCGGGGCGATCTCGGCGAAGAGCGGCAGCAGGTCGGTGCCGGTGACCCGCCAGCGGCGTACCGGCTCGTTGACCACCACCGCGAGCCGGTCGAGTTCACCGGTGTAGTGCACGGTCGGTGCCACGATGCCGTGCTCGACAACCGTGGTCCGGGTGCTGCCGGTGTCCCAGTACAGCGCGTTGAAGTGCGTGACGTGCGCGATCAGCAGGTCGTCCCGGTCGGCCAGCGGGTGCCGGCTGTTCGGCACGTCTCCCTGCTTCGGGGTGTTGTGCTCGACGAAGATCGCCGGCAGGTCCCGGCCGACCCGCCGGCCCAGCCACTGCGCGACCAGGTCGATCTCCTCCGGCCGTTGCAGGATCACCAGGTCGACGTCGGCGGTGGACAGTTCGGCAGGGGTCACCTCGTCGACCGTGTCCGGCCACTGGTAGGTGCGGGCCCGGCCCAGCCCGTACGGGCCGCGATCCGGGGTGACCGGGACGAGGTAGCGGTGCTTGCCGTGCACGAAGGCGGTGGTCCAGGAGCCGTGTACGTGCCAGAGCAGGATGTTCACGGCCGCACCTCCTCGGCTCCGGAGCGCACCGCACCGGACGGCGCGAGACCGGAGCGCGCCGGAGCAGCCGGCGCCGGACCGGAGCGCGCCGGGTCGGATCGGGCCGGACCGGACCGGGCCGGGTCGGACCGCAGTGGGTCGGACCGGACCGGCCCCGACGGCGGGGCGGCCGGCGGTGCCGTCGGGGTGCCGAGCAGCCGGACCGCCTCGACCACCTCGCGCGGCTCGATGCCGGACAGGCACGGGTGCCCGGGTACCGGACAGGTGGTGGCCCGGGTGTGCCGGCAGCCGGCGACGGCCGCGCCGAGCCGTACGGCCGGCACCCGGTACGGCCCCCACTGTCCGAACGGGACGGTCGGGGCGAAGAGGCTCACCACCGGTACGCCGAGCGCGGCGGCCAGGTGTGCCGGTCCGGTGTTGCCGACGACCAGGCAACCCGCCCGGGCGATGATCGCGGCCAGCCCGGTCAGCGAGGTCTGCCCGCCCAGGTCGATCCCGGTACGCCCGGCGACCCGGGCGGTCAGCGTCCGCTCACCGGGGCCGCCGGTCACCACCACCCGGTGCCCCGCGCCGGTCAGCGCCGCGACGATCTCGGCACAGAGTTCGGGCGGACAGGCCCGGGCCTGCACCGACGACCCGGGGTGCAGCACGACGTACCCCGGGTCGGGCGGCGCACCGTCGGCGGGTGCCGTGCCCGCCCCGGCGCGCAGCCGCAGCACCGGCTCGTCCCCCGGTGGCAGTACGAATCCGGCCGCCGCCGCCAGCGACAGCGCCCGCTCGGCCTCGGGCATCCCCGGCGAGACGCGGTGCCGCACGTCGAGCAGCGAGCCCGGATAGTCCGGGCTGATCGCCGAGATCCGGTCCACCCCGGCCATCCGCAGCACCAGGGCGAGCGGCAGCGCGGACTGGTGGAACGAGGTGAACAGCACCGCCTCCTCGGCACCGGTGGCGGCGAGCCGGGCGGTCAGCCGGTCCACCTCGGCCCGGTCGACCGGACCCGGCTCCGGGTCGATCCAGGGAAGCCGCCACTCGACCAGCTCGTCGACGCCGGGCAGCAGTTCGGCGGCGGCCCGGCCACGCGGCCCGCAGAGCAGCACCACCCGGTCGGCCCCGGCCGCGACGGCCCGGATCGCCGGGCCGGTCACCAGCACGTCCCCGGCCGAGTCCGGCCGGGCCACCAGGACGCAGCGGGGGCGTCGAGGTGGGACACCGGCAGCCCGGTTACCCAGTGTGCACCGGTGCCGGCGCAGGATCAGGTCGACCGCGCCAGGCAGGTCACCGGCGACGGCGGGAGCCGCCGCGACCTCGTCCGGCCGGGTGGCCGGCGTCGGTACCAGTACCGCGCTCGCCCCGGCCGCGCCGGCCGCGATCATGTCGGCGCCGATGTCGCCGACGAGTACGCAGCGGGTGGGCTCGGTGCCGAGCGCGCGGGCCGCGTCCCAGACCATGCCGGGCGCGGGCTTACGGCAGCGGCAGCCCTGCTCGCCCGGGGCCGGTTCGGCGTGCGGACAGACCTGCCAGGTGTCGAACGGGCCCAGCAGCTCGTCGACCCGGGCGTTGACCCGGGCCAGATCGGCGGAACTGAACCGGCCACGGGCCACCCCGGACTGGTTCGTCACCACCCCCAACCGCAGCCCTGCGGCGCGGAGCCGGTCGAGCGCCTCCCGGGCGCCGGGCATCGGTCGGACCAGACTCGGATCCCCGTTGTACGGCACGTCGTGCACCAGCGTGCCGTCCCGGTCGAAGAGCACCGCGTCGAACAGACCGGCCGTGGCCCACACCCCGGCCGGGCCACCGTGCGGTGCCCCTGACCTGCACTGATGCGGGTCGACCTGGTCGTTGCGCACGGCCGGCGGGTTCCCTGGCGCAGGAGAAGTAAACATCAATTCCGCCGGCCGGACGGGCGCGCCGGATCCGTCCGACGTCACCCGTCGGGCCTGCGGTCCGCCCCGGTCGTCGTCGCCAGTCGGCATACCCCGGGCGGGTCGCCGCTATCCAGAGCCCGAACCGTTACCCGGCCGCCGGCACCGGTTTTTCCGGCCGCCCCCATGGTGTTCACCGAGGTCCGGGCCGATTTTCCCCCTCCGGCCCGTGTTGTGGCCCGCGCGTTGCGTCAAGTTAGGCTTTGCCCCTGACCGCTGTCGGCCAACCGAGGATGCCCCGATGATCGAACCCGTACAGCTGCCCTCTCCCTGGCGGGACGCTCGCCTGACCGTCGTCGTCCCCACCTACAACGAGGCGGGGAACCTGCCTGTGCTGGTCGAGCGACTGCTCGCGCTGCCGCTACCCGGGCTGACCATCCTCGTCGCCGACGACAACTCTCCGGACGGCACCGGCGAGGTCGCGGACAAGCTCGCGATCGAGCATCCGGAACGGATCCAGGTGCTGCACCGGGCCGGCAAGGAAGGGCTCGGGCGGGCGTACGTCGACGGCATGAGCCGGGCCCTGGACGCCGGCGCGGAGTACGTGGCGCAGATGGACGCGGACCTGTCCCATCCCCCGGAGGCGCTGCCCGGGATGCTCGGTTCGCTGCTCTCCACCCAGGCCGGTGTGGTGATCGGCTCCCGGTACGTCCCCGGCGGGCAGCTCGACGAGGCATGGCCGCTCTACCGGCGCGCGCTCAGCGGTTGGGCCAACTTCTACGTGCACACGCTGCTCCAGGTGCGGATCCGGGACCTCACCGCCGGTTTCAAGATCTGGCGGGCGGACGCGCTGCGCGACATCGGCCTGCACCGGGTGCAGTCGAACGGATACAGCTTCCAGGTCGAGATGCACTACCTGGCCACCAAGCTGGGTCACACCATCCTCGAGGTGCCGATCCGATTCCAGGAGCGCCTGGACGGCGACTCGAAGATGACCACCGCGACCAAGATCGAAAGTGCGCTGATGCCGTTCAAGTTGCGCGGCCGGCACCGCAACATCACCCGCTCGCCGAGGGCTCCTCGCGCCGACCAGATCCCCGCGCCGGCCGAGGTCCCGGAGTCGAACGACGTCCCGGCGTACGCCGAGGTACCCGCGCCCGCCGAGGTCCCCGAGCCGAACGACGTCCCGGCGTACGCCGAGGTACCCGCGCCCGCCGAGGTCCCCGAGTCGAACGACGTCCCGGCATACGCCGAGGTACCCGCGCCCGCCGAGGTCCCCGAGCCGAACGAGGTAACGGAGCCGGTGAGGGTTCCCACGTCGCCGGAGGCCACGGTGCCGGCGGGAATTCCCGAGCCCACGGAAACCCCGGAGCCGGCAGGAGACCCGGAGCCGGCAGCGACGAAGCCGGTGAAGGCTACGAGGGCCGTGAAGGCCACCAAGCCGGTGAAGGCCGCCAAGGCAGTCAAGGCCACCACGGCCACGACGGCCACCAAAGCAGTGAAGGCCACCAAAGCCACCAAGGCAGTGAAGGCCACCAAGGCCACCAAAGCTACTAAAGCCACCAAAGCCACTAAGGCCACTAAGCCGGCGGAGGTCACCAACCCGGCAGAAGTCACCGAGCCGGCAAAGCTCACCGAGCCGGTGAAGCTGACGGAGTCGACCACGGGTCCTGGGTCGGACGGGACCGTTCCGGCCGGCGAGGTCCCCGAGCCGACGAGGCCGGCCAAGCGTCAGCGGCGCGGGTCAGGGCTGAGCGGCGCGGGTCAGGCGTAGACGGCGGCGCGGGTCAGGCGTAGACGGCGCGCTGCGCCCGGGCGAGCACGGCGGCGTACGCCCGGCCGGTCAGGGCGCGGTCCCGGGCGAGTGCGGCCCGGGCCGCGTTCGCCCCGGGGCCGCCGTGCACCCCGCCGCCCGGATGCGCCGACGCGCTGGCCAGGAACAACCGGTCGACCGGGGTGTCCGCGCGGCCCAACCCGGGCACCGGGCGGAGGAAGAGCTGCTGGTACGCGGCGGACGTGCCGCCGCCCACCGCGCCGCCGACCAGGCTCGGATTCCCGGCCGCCAGCTCGGCCGGCCCGGCCACGTGCCGTGCCCTGACCAGCCGACCGAAGCCGGGCGCGGCCCGCTCCAGCACCGCCTCGATCCGCTCGACGTGCGCTCCGACCTCCTCCGCCCGCCAGTTCCGTCGGAACGGCAGGTGCGTGTAGGCCCAGAGTGACTCGGTACCGGCCGGCGAGCGGCCAGGGTCCGCCACCGTCATCTGCCCGGCCAGCACGAACGGCTCGGCCGGCAACTCGCCCCGGTGCAGCGCGGCCGCGTACCGGCGCAGGTCGGTGAGGTCGCCGCCGAGGTGCACGGTGCCGGCGCCGGCCACCGCGGGATCCCGCCACGGCACCGGCCCGGTCAGCGCCCAGTCCACTTTGACCGTGGACCCGTCCCAGCGGAAGTGCGCCAGGTCGTCCACCAGCCGGGGCGGCAGCCGGTCGGCCCCGACCAGGTCCAGGAAGAGCGCCGGGGCCGGCACGTCGGCCAGCACCGCGCGGCGGGCCCGCCACAGCAGACCGTCGGCCGAGCGCACCCCGACGGCCCGGTTCCGGGCCACCAGCACCCGGTCGGCCGCAGTGCCGGTGCGCAGCCGGCCGCCCCGGTCCCGCAGCCGGGCCAGCAGCGCGTCGGTGATCCGCTGCGCCCCGCCGACCGGTACCGGCCAGCCGACCTGCTGCCCCAGCATGGCCAGCAGCCAGCCGTACACCCCGGAACCGGGCTCGTCCGGGGCCAGGTCGGTGTGCAGCGCGCAGCCGGTGAGCAGGGCCGGACCGCCCGAGCCGGTGAAGAGTTCCGCCCCGAGCCGGGCGCTGGGCAGCACCAGCCGGCGGGCCAGCCGGAGCATCCCGGCGGTACGCAGCCGGCGGGCGAGCGCCAGGCCGCCGCGCAGCGGTGGAAACGGGCTGAAGAGCGCGTCGAGCAGGGGCGCGGAGATCTGCCGCCACTGCGCGTACGCGTCGAGCCACCGCTCGCCGTCCCCGGCGCCGAACCGCGCCACGGAGCCGGCGGTAACCTCGGGGTCGCGGTTGAGCAGCACGGCGCCGTCGTCCGGAAACAGGTGCGCCAGCACGTCCGGCGCGTGCCGCCAGGCCAGTCCGTAGCCGTCCAGCCGCAGTCGGCGCAGCACCGGCGAGGCGTAGCCGAGCGGATAGAAGGCGCTGTAGAGGTCGCTCAGGTAGCCGGGGGCGGTCACCTCGGCCGACCGGACGGCCCCGCCCGGCTCACCTGTCGCCTCCAGCACCAGCACGTCCCACCCGGCGTCCGCGAGCAGGTTCGCGGCGACCAGGCCGTTGTGCCCCGCTCCGACGACGACCGCGTCGGCGGTGTCCCCCAGCACCGTCACCCGAGCACCCTATCCCGGGACACCCGGGCCGCCCCGCCGTCACGGGCCGGTTCCACCAGGCACCGGGTACGGGTACGGGTCGAACGCGGATAGTTTGGACCGCCCGGACCGGGGCAAACTGCGCTCCATGTATCAGGTGCAACAACTCATCGCCGGTGTGTGGGACGGTAGCGGCGACGCCGGATGGTTGACCGTGGTCGATCCGGTCGACGGTACCCCGGTCAGCCGGGTGCCGGTGGCCACCGAGGCCGAGGTCGAGGCGGCGGTCAAGGCCGCCCGGGCGACGGCTCCCCGGTGGGCCCGGACCGCACCCGCCGACCGGGCCGCCGCGCTGCACCGCGCCGCCGACGCGATCGAGGCGTCCGCCGACCGGCTCGCCGAGGCGGAGACCGCCGAGATGGGCCGGCCGCTGGCCGCCGCCCGGGCCGGAGTCCAGGCGGGCGTGTCGACGCTGCGCCAGTACGCCGAACTCGCCCCCGTGCGGGGCGGCCGCACCCTCGGCGGCGACGCCGACGCGATCGACCTGATGGTGCCGCAGCCGCGCGGCGTGGTCGCCGTCGTCACGCCGTGGAACGACCCGGTCGCGGTCTCCTGCGGTCTGCTCGGCGCGGCCCTGGCCACCGGGAACACCGTCGTCTACAAGCCGAGCGAGCGGAGTACGGCCAGCGGCTGGCTGCTCGCCCGGCTGCTCGACGAGCACCTGCCGTCCGGGGTGCTGTCGCTGCTGACCGGCGACGCCCCGGTCGGTGCGGCGCTGGCCGGGCAGGAGGTCGACGTGGTCGCGCACGTCGGTTCGACCGCGACCGGCCGGTCGATCGCCGCCGCCTGCGCCCGGTCCGGGGCCAAGGCGCTGCTGGAGAACGGCGGCAGCGACCCGATGATCGTCGATGGTGACGTCGACCCGCTCTGGGCGGCCGAACAGGCCGCCACGGGTGCCTTCGCCAACGCCGGGCAGCTCTGCGTCGCGGTGGAGCGGATCTACGTACTCCGGTCGGTGTCGACCCGGTTCCTCGCCGCCCTGGTGGAGCGGGCCGAGGCGCTGCGGTCGGGGCCGGGCCTCGACCCGCGCACCGAACTCGGGCCGCTGGTCGACCGCCGGCACCGCGACCACGTGCACGGGCAGGTCCGGGCGGCGGTAGCGGACGGCGCCAGCGTGCTGTCCGGTGGTGCCGTCCCGGACGGGCCCGGTTCCTTCTACCCGCCGACGGTGCTCGCCGAGTGCACCGACCAGATGGCGGTGATGCGGGAAGAGACGTTCGGCCCGGTCGCCCCGGTGATGGTGGTCGAGTCGTTCGACGAGGCGCTGTCGAGGGCGTCGCACTCGCCGTACGGGCTGGCGGCGACGGTGCTCACCGGGTCGATGAGCCACGCGCAGCGGGCCTGGCGGGAACTCCCGGTCGGGACCGTGAAGATCAATGCCGTCTTCGGCGGGGCACCGGGCGGCGCCGCCGAGCCCCGGGGCGGCAGCGGCCAGGGCTTCGGGTACGGCCCTGAGCTGCTGGACGAGCTGACCGCCACCAAGGTGGTGCACATCGAGGGGCCGGGTGGGGAGGGCGGCCGGTGGTGAGGCCGGTGCCCACCGCCCCACCCGTGACCGGCTGACCCCGCGCGGGTCAGCGGCGGTTGCGGCCCTTCTCCCGCCCCCGGGAGGCGGTGGTCTTCCGGTTGTTCGCCTTCTGGATCGCGCCGACCAGCTCGGCCTTGGTCATCCGGGACCGCCCCTTGATGTCGAGCCGCTTCGCCACGTCCATCAGGTGTTCCTTCGGGGCGTTGGCGTCCACGCCACCGGCGGTCGGTGCGCGCCGTGCCGGTCCACCGCCGGCCGCCTGCTCGTCGCTCGGGCCCTTGCGCCCCTTCGGCTCCCAGTGGTCACCGACCTTCTCGAACGAGTGCTTGAGCGAGGCGAACGCGGTCCGATGCGACCGCTGCCCCTCGCCGTACGTCTCGACCGCCGAGTCGTGGGTCTTCGCCCAGGTCTCCTGGGCCTTCTGCGGCGAGCGTCGCAGGGTGCTGGGCAGAACCTCGCGTCCGGGCATGATCTTCCTCCTCCGGATCGTCTCCTGTCTCCTGTCTCCCCCGTTCGGTTTCCCGGGACACCGTCGGCAAACCCGGGGCCGCAGCACCGGGAGTTTGTCCAGTTCCCGCCCTGGGTACCGGGCAGCGCAACCCCAGCCGCGACGCGACCCCGCACCCGGCTGGCCCCACCGACGAGGGGGCGAGCATGGCGTCGACCACCGAACCGGTCCCGGCGGTACGCGGGCCGGACCGCCACCTCCCCGGGCACCTGCGCCAGTTGCACTGGTCGACCTGGCGGGGCGTACTGGTCCGCAGTGTGCGGAACTTCGTGACGGACAACTGCGCCGACTGGGCCGCCGCGCTGACCTACTACGGCGTGCTGGCGCTCTTCCCGTCCGCGATCGTCATCGTCGCGCTGGTCGGCCTGGTCTCCAACGGGGAGCAGACCATCGACACGATCGCCGGGATCGCCAAGGATGTCGGCGCCGGTTCGGTGGTGGCCAACGACGCCGTGCTGAAGGTCCTGGAGGACGTGGTCGACAACCAGGGGTCGGCGAAGGTACTGCTCGGCTTCGGTGTGCTGGCGGCGCTCTGGTCGGCCTCGGGCTACGTCGGCGCGTTCACCCGGGCCTCCAACGCCATCTACGGGGTCGCCGAGGGGCGGCCGTTCTACCTGCTGCGTCCGCTGCAACTCGGGCTGACCGCGATCGCGCTGGTGCTGCTCGCGGTGGTGGCCACCGGGCTGATCGTGAGCGGCCCGGTCACCGACGCCGTCGGCGACTGGCTGGGGCTCGGAAACGCGCCCCGGACCGCGTGGACGGTGGCAAAGTGGCCGGTCCTGGTGGCCATCATGATGCTGCTGCTCTCGCTGCTGTTCTGGATCGCCCCGAACGTCCGGCAGCCCCGGTTCCGCTGGCTCACCGTCGGCGGCGCGGTCGCCCTGGCCTCCTGGGCCGTCGTCTCGGCGGGCTTCGGCTTCTACGTCTCCCGGTTCGACTCCTACGACGTCACCTACGGCAGCCTCGGCGCGGTCATCGCCTTCCTGGTTTGGCTCTACCTCTCCAACTGCGCGGTCATGCTCGGCGTGGAGATCAACGCCGAGGTGCAGCGCGGCCGGGCCCGCCAGGGCGGCGCCGCGGAGCCGGTGGAGCCCGCACTGCCGCCGAAATCACCGGCGGACGGAGGGCGGTGACGGGCCGCGATGCCGTTTAGCGCGATTCCCCTCGGGTAGCGCATTAGACATGGAACGTGGGAACAGCAAGCACGGCCCCCGCCTGGACGAGCAGATGGACCGGGAGGTGCAGGGCACGGTGCAGGGCTCCGTCGGCGGTCGCGCCGAGGAGTGGCGCGACCCCGAACCGGCCGGGGAGGACCAACCCGGCCTGACCAGGGCGCCCGGCAACGACACCCGGGCCGGTGCACCGCAGGGGATGACCTCGGAGGAGGTCGAGCAGCGGAGCCGGTTGGGCCGGTTCATCCCGCTCTCCGCCCTGCCCGGCGACCGGGAGGGCCTCCGCCGCAGCGCGGAGCAGAACGAGGCGCCGGACGAGGTCCTCGCCCAACTGGACCGGCTGCCCCCGGGCACCCAGTTCCAGACCGTCTCCGAGGTGTGGGCCGCGCTCGGACACGCGAACGAGACCCATCGTTGGTGACGGCCCCCGAACTCACCGGCGCAGGGCCAGACCCAGACCGACCGACAAGGAGGATGCCAGATGAGTGGCGTGACCAAGTCCGTCGACGTGGCGGTGCCGATCCGGACCGCGTACGACCAGTGGACCCAGTTTGAGGACTTTCCGCAGTTCATGGAGGGCGTCGAGGAGGTCCGGCAGATCTCGGACACGATGACGCACTGGAAGGTCGAGATCGGCGGGATCAACCGGGAGTTCGACGCCAGGATCACCGAGCAGCTACCCGACGAACGGGTGGCCTGGACCTCGACCGACGGCACCCGGCAGGCCGGTGTGGTGACCTTCCACCGGATCGACGAGAACCACACCCGGGTCACCGCGCAGATGGAGTTCGAGCCGCAGGGGATCACCGAGAAGGCCGGTGACAAGCTCGGCATGGTGGACCGGCGGGTCGCCGGTGACCTGAACAGGTTCAAGGAGTTCATCGAGCGGCGCGGCACCGAGACCGGTGCCTGGCGCGGCGCGGTCGCCCGGCCGCAGCCGTAGCCGTAGCCGCGGTCCGGATACGACACCCGGTGGCCGCCGGCAGGGGTACGCCCCTCCCGGCGGCCACCGCCGTATTGTCCCGACACCGCCTGGTACGGCCCGGGTCGGCGGTGTTTGCCCCTCGGCTGGGCCGGGTAGGGCGACAGGCATGACGGACAGGGACAGGCACGTCTGGCGCGACGAGGAGCGGCTGCCGCTGCGCGACCTGGAAGGGGCGATGGGTGCGTCGACGCCCGACGGGCAGGTCGACGACGTGACCGGCAACGACGCGGGCGCGGAGTCGGCGTTCGGCCACGGCGCGGAGGCGGACGACCCCGACCAGCCGTACGACGAGGAGCAGGCCGCGCAGCGCAGCGACGAGCAGCGCCGGTACCGGCCGTCGACCACCGGGCGCACCGGCCCGCACTGACCCGGGTCAGCCGGCCGGCACGGGGTGCCGCGCCGCCCGGCGGTTGGACGCCCAGTAGAGCCCGATCATGGCCAGCGAGAGCAGCAGCAGCGCCGGCCCCAGCACCTCGACCGAGGTACGCCCGATCAGCACACCGAGCGCACCCGGGATGATCGCCCCGCCCAACCCGGACGCCCCGATCTGCAACCCGATCGTCCGGTCCGCGTGCTGCTGCCCCACCCGTTCGGCGGTGCTGAGGGTGAGCAGCGGGAAGACCGCCGCCGCGCCGAACCCGACGACGGCGAGGCCGGACACCGCCAGCCAGCCCGGTCCGGGTACCGCGACGAGCGCGGAGCCGAGCGCCATCGCGTACATGCTGCCGAGCAGCACCGTGCGGGTGCCCAGCCGCTCGGCGACGAAGCCCTGCACCACCCGGCCGAGGAAGAGGCTGCCCCAGTAGAGCGAGACGCAGAGGCCGGCCACGGTCGCGCTGACCCCGCGGTCCTCGGTGAGCAGCAGGAAGGCCCAGAGTCCGGCGGCCACCTCGATCGCCACGTACACCGCGAAGGTCAGCGCGCCGAACCAGACCGCCGGCAGGGCCAGGGTGGCGCCGATCCGTACCGGCCCGGCCGGGGTCGCCGGGTCACGGTCCGGTTCGTCGGCGTCGACGGCGGCGGCGGGGCGGCGACGCTCCCAGGTCCGGACGGTGAGCACGAAGGCCAGCGCCAACCCGGCCTGGGCGGCGGCCACGATGCCGTACCCCCAGCGCCAGCCCAGCCCGGCGCCGAGCACGGTGGTCATCACCAGCGGCCCGATCGCGACACCGAGCCCGAAGCAGGCGTGCAGCCAGTTCATCTGGCGCGGCCCGAACGCACCGGCGGCGTACGCGTTCAACCCCGCGTCGACCGCGCCCGAGCCGAGGCCGAGCAGCAGCGCGCAGCCGATCATGATCGGTAACTCGGGTGCACCGGCATAGCCGGCGAGCGCCAGGCTGGCCAGGGCGGTACTGCCGGCCAGCAGCCAGCCGACGCCGACCCGGGCGATGCTGAACCCGGCCACCACGCTGGAGACGAGATAGCCGACCGTACCCGAGGTGAGCAGCAGCCCGACCGCCTCGGTCGGCACCGTCAGCTCGGCGCTGATCGACGGCCAGCCGACCCCGAGCAGGCCGTCGGGGAGGCCGAGGCTGACGAAGGCCAGATAGGCCAGGACGAGTACGGCGAGACCCGTGCGGCGGCGGGAGGGAGTGGACACGCCCGCCGATCATGCCGGACGGCCGGACGACTGGAAACCGTGGCCACCGTCACGGAGCAGTACGGGCAGGCTGCCGTCGGCCTGGCGGGCGCCCCCAGCCGGCGGCGGTGCGGGCTGTCGGAACGCCCACCGACGGCGGGCGGGAGCGCGCAGAACTGGATCAAGGGGACACCAGCCCCGAATTCGTCCGAACGGAGGACCGGCGATCGGCATCCGGCAGGGCAGAATTTCGGGATGCGTCAGGCTCCTGGTTTCCTCTCCGTCCGTCAGCGTCGCTTCGCGTGGCTCGCCTTCCTGCTCACCGCGGTGCAGGCCCCGGTCTCGGCCCGCCTGGTCGACGACGGCTCCTGGTTGTTCAGCCTCTGCGTCTCGCTGATGGTCGCCACCGTGATCCTGGCCGACGACGCCATGCGGCGCCGTCCGGTGGACGCCGGCTCGGTCGACTAGTCGCCCGCCATCCCGCAGGGTCCGAGCGGGCGCAGCACAGGGGCCACCAGACCGCGTCCGACGAGCGGATTCGGCGGCTCCGGTTAGGCTGCTGGCATGCCAGGCACGGTCGGGCGGACCCCCGCTCCCCCCTCCACCGTGGCCGGTGCGCCGCCGACTCCGGACCCCACGGTCGGGCCACCGGCCGACCTCCGCTGGCCGGACACTCCGCTGGGTCCGCCCGGCCGCTGGGACCCGGCGCTGCGGGCGGTCGTCGACCTGGTGCTCTCCGCCCCGGTGCCGATGGCCCTGGCGTACGGCGCGCAGCTCGCGCTGGTCTACAACGACGGTTTCGCGGAGCTGATCCCCGCCAAGCATCCGCAGGCGTTCGGCCGGCCGGCGGCCGAGGTCTTCGCCGAGGTGTGGCACGTGCCGGGCGTCGGCGACGTGATCGAGCGGGTCTACCGGACCGGCGAGCCGTTCCTGGAGCGGGACGCCCCGCTGCCGCTGGTCCGCGACGAGGCCGGGATCCCGGAGCAGACCCTCTTCACCCGCGGCTACTCCCCGGTCCGGGACTCCACCGGCAAGATCATCGGAGTACTCACGGTGGCCGCCGAGGCCACCCAGGTCACCCAGCGTCTACAGAATCTCAGCGAGCTGGCCTCGGCGCTGGCCGGGACGCTCACCCTCGACGACGTCGCTCGGGTCACGCTGCGTAACGCCGTCTCGACGTCCGCGGCCGACCAGGTCGAGTTCGGGGTGGACGACGGCAGCGGCTGGCGGCTGGTCCGGCGGATCCGGGGCGAGGTGCTGGACGAGGCCGACGAGCGGCTGCCCCCGCTGTGGCGCCGGCACACGGCCGACTCGCCCGCCCCGCTGGTGCTGGCCGCCGACAGCGGTAAGCCGAGCTTCGCCAGTGACGGCCAACCGCTGCTGCACAGCGCGGTCGACCGGCACGACGAGAAGATCCGGGCGCTGGCCGCGCTGCCGCTGCGTACGCCGACGCTGCGCGGCGGGCTGACCGTCGGCTACCGGCAGCCGCACCGCTGGCCGCCGGCCGAGCGCGCCCTGCTGGCTGCCTCGGCAGAGCTGGTGGCCCAGGCCGCCGAGCGGGCCCGCCGGTTCGAGACCCAGCACGGCACGGCGCAACTGCTCCAGCGCAGCATGCTGCCGGAGCACCTGCCCGACCTGCCGCTGCTGCGGATCGCCGCCCGCTACGACGCCGGGGTCGACGGCAACGCGGCCGGCGGCGACTTCTACGACGCCTTCGCGCTGCCGGACGGGCGGCTGGCGGTGGTCCTCGGCGACGTGGCCGGGCACGACGTGCAGGCCGCCGCGCTGATGGGGCAGGTACGCGCCGCGCTGCGGGCGCTGGCCCTGAGCGACCCCGATCCGGTCGGCGTACTCGCCGGGCTGGACCGGCTGGTGGCGAGCCTGAGCGCGGAGGCGCACAGCGACGAGCTCTTCGTCACCGTGGTCTACGGGCTGATCGAGCCGGAGACCGCCCGGCTGACCATCGCCAGCGCCGGCCATCCCCCGCCGCTGATCCGGCGCGGCTCCCCCGGCCAGCCCGGCACCGCCCGGTATGTCGAGGTGCCCCCGGGGGTGCCGCTCGGGCTGCACGGGCGGCGGTCGGCGGTCACCGTGGAGTTTCCGCCCGGCGACACGCTGCTGCTGTTCAGCGATGGTGTGGTGGAGCGGCGGCAGCGGAGCCTGACCGACGGGTTCGAGGCGCTGGCCGGCACGGTGGCCGGGGCGGCTACCGGCGACCCGCGTACGCTCTGCGCGCTGGCCAGCGGCGCGGTGCCGGGCAGCACCGACGACGACGTCGCCGTCCTCGCCGTCGAGCACGCGAGCACACCCAGCCGGTCGGCGAGCATGGAGGTGCCGGCGGAGCCGACCGCCCCGGGCCGGGTACGGCACTGGATGACCGGTCAACTGCACCTGTGGGGGGTGCCCGAGCAGGTGGTCGGGGCGGCGGTGCTCTGCACCAGCGAGTTGACCACCAACGCGCTGCTGCACGCCGGCACCGCCGCCCGGGTGGAGATCGACCTCAGCCCGGAGCGGTTGCTGGTCTCGGTCGCCGACAGCGGCACCCGGGGCGCGGTGACCCGGGCCCGGACCGAGAAACTAAGCAGCCGGGGCCGGGGTCTCGGGCTGATCGAGCAGCTCAGCGACGCCTGGGGGACCGATCCGACGGTACGCGGCTCGACGGTCTGGTTCGAGATGATGATTCCCGGGGCGGCCGGCACCGGCGAGCGGCCAGGCGGCTGACCGCCGCACCCAGGCGTGCGGAGTACCCCGGCGGGGAAAGGCTCCCGGGGTGGATCTCTCGGCTACCTCGTACGCGTTGATCGGCCTGGCCGCGCTGCTGGCCGGCATCCTGCCCCGGGTGCTGGAACGGCGCCCGCTCTCCATGCCGATCGCCTTCCTCGGCCTCGGCATGCTGGTGTTCCTGCTCCCGCTCGGGCTGCCCGAGCCGGATCCCGTGACCCACGCCGGGATCACCACCCAGCTCACCGAGATCGGCGTGATCGTGGCGTTGATGGGCGCCGGACTCAAGATCGACCGTCCGCTCGGCCGCCTGCGCTGGTCGTCGACCTGGCGGCTGCTCGCGGTCGCGATGCCGCTCTGCATCGCCGCCGTGGCGCTGCTCGGCTGGTGGTGGCTGGGGCTGGCGCCGGCCGCCGCGCTGCTGCTGGCCGCCGCGCTGGCACCCACCGACCCGGTGCTCGCCTCGGACGTGCAGGTCGGCGAGCCGACCGACGTCGAGGACAACGAGGACGAGGTGCGGTTCGCGCTGACCGCCGAGGCCGGGCTGAACGACGGTCTCGCCTTTCCGTTCGTCTACGCCGCCATCACGATCGCCACGGTCGGGTTGGCCCCCGGCGGCTGGCTGGCGCGCTGGCTGACCGTGGACGTCGGCTACCGGATCGTGCTCGGGGTGGCCGGTGGGCTGCTGGTGGGCTGGCTGCTCGGCAAGCTGTTCTTCCGGTCCCGCTCGGAGCGGCTGCGGCTGGCCCGGCACTCGGAGGGCTTCCTCGCGCTGGCCGCCACCTTCCTGTCGTACGGCCTGGTCGAGCTGGTCGGCGGCTACGGCTTCGTCGCCGTCTTCGCCACCGCCCGGGCGATCCGGGCGGCGGAGCGGTCGCACGAGTACCACCAGGTGTTGCACCACTTCGCCGAGCAGGTCGAGCGACTACTCACCGTGCTGTTGCTGCTGCTCCTCGGCGGTGCGGTGGTCACCGGGCTGTTCGCCCCGCTGACCTGGCCTGCGGTGGCGCTGGCGCTGGCCCTGCTCTTCGTCGTCCGCCCGCTGACCGGCCGGCTGTCGCTGCTCGGCGCGCCGGGCCGACCCGCCGAGCACTGGGTGATCGCGCTGTTCGGGATCCGTGGCGTCGGCACGTTCTACTACCTCGGGTACGCCACCACACACGCGTACTTCCCCGGTGCCGATCTGCTCTGGGCGACGGCCGGGCTGGTGGTGGTCGTGTCGGTGGTGGTGCACGGGGTGGCCGCCACCCCGGTCATGCAACTGCTGGACCGGCGGCTGGACCGCACCTCCGGGCCGGCCTCCGGCGACCCGGCGCCGGGCGGCCGGCCGGTGGATGTCCCGACGCCACGCGCGCCCGCTGCGGCGGGTGCGAGCGCACCGGCCTCCCCCGGGCCGGACGACCCGGCCCGGAACTGACCACCCCCGCATCGCGGCCCGCCCTCAGCCCGCTGATCGCGGGCCTGGTGATGGCCCCGCTCCTCAGGTGGCCAGACCCCGCTCATCGGGTGGACCGGACCCCGCTCGTCAGCTCCGGCCTCGCTCGTCAGGCGGGTCGGACCCCGGGCGTCGGGTGGGTCGGACCCCGGTCGTCAGGTGGGTCCGGCCCCGGTCGCCGGGGCGGGACCGGTCGCCGGCTCCACTCGGCGGTGCATGTGCAGCCGGATGGCGGTCGAGGTGCTGTCGGTGTGCACCTGGACCAGGTCGCAGAGATAGTTGACCAGCAGCAGACCGCGCCCGGTGTCGCTGACCGGCGACGGCGGGAGGCGGCCGGCGAGCCGGTCGGTCAGCACGCTCGATCCGGTGATCTCGCAGACCAGCCCGTCCTCGTCCAGCCAGACCCGGGCCACCGCCGGCCGCCCGGAGTGCACCACGGCGTTGGTGGCGATCTCGTTCGCCGCGACCCGCAGGTCTTCGACCTGGTCCGGGGCGAGCCCCGCCTCCCGGGCCAGCGCGGCGACCATGGCACGCATCCCGGAGAGGCCGGCGGCCTCGAAGAACAACATGGACGCCGTCGACGGCGGGGTCGGAAAGGGCAGGTTGAAGGCGTCGACCACGCTCTCCGGGCGGCCGTATCCGGCGCTGGCCTGCCGGTCACCGTCGCGGATCAGGAACGGGTGGGTGCTCGCCGCGTCGGCGATCACGTCCACGTCCAGCCGCACCGCGTCGTACGGGCAGAGCACACTGACCGGCCGGCCGGCGAGGGCGATGTTGATCAGGGCCTCGTGCTGTACGCACCGGGGATAGGCCAGCACCGAGCGGCCGGGCCAGATCGGCTCCCCGACGACGCGTACCCGGACTGGTGCGTGCTCCTCGACGAAGGCGTGCAGCACTCCCGGGATGATCCACCCCGGGTTGCGCCCCTCCCGGGCCATGTCGACGAAGCGCAGTTCGGTGCTGGCGCCGAGGGCCGTGCGCAGCAGGTCGAGCCGGCTGCCGGGCACCGCGATCAGCACCGGCTCCCCGGCCGCGAGCCCGGTCTCCACGAAGGAGCGGATGCCGGTGACGTAGTCGTCGTCGCTCCGGTAGAAGAGGGCGTCGTGCCGCAGCGTTCCGGCCTCCGGCCGGGCGGCTGGTTCGGATGTCATCGCCCGCCCGTCGCACGCCACGCGTTCACTGCCCACCTCCGCCAGCAGCGTACGCGGCATCGGCAACGTCTGGCCACGCAGAGTCAGCGGACCGGTTCGCCGCGGTGCTGCCGCCCTCCCGTCCGGTGGGACGGTCGGCGGGCAGGGCCACCGAGACGGCTCCGTCCACACGCCGATGACCTGCGGCGATGACCGACGACCGAAACCAGGGCTTCACACGGACGCAACATGGCCTTACCGTGGTCGATGTCTATGGGAGCGCTTCCAGCGATGCCCCTCGATCTCCCACCGCCCCGAAGGGAGTACCGCATGCACCTCAGACCCGCGCTCGCCGCAGCCGGTGCCGTCGCCGTCACGGCACTCGCCGCGACGACAGCGGTCGGTGTCGGCCTCTTCAACCCCACCCCGGCCAAGGCCGCCGACTCGGCGTTCTACGTCGACCCGGACACCAGCGCCGCACGCTGGGTCGCCGCCAACCCCAACGACTCCCGCGCCGCCGTCATCCGGGACCGGATCGCCAGCGTCCCGCAGGGCCGGTGGTTCACCCAGAACAACCCCAGCACCGTACGCGGTCAGGTCGACGCCTTCGTCGGCGCCGCCACCGCAGCCGGAAAGATCCCGATCCTGGTGGTCTACAACATCCCCAACCGGGACTGTAGCGGCGCCAGCAGTGGTGGCCTGCCCAACCACACCGCCTACCGGCAGTGGATCGACCAGGTGGCCGGCGGCCTGAACGGGCGACCGGCGAGCATCATCCTCGAACCCGACGTACTCGCGCTGATGTCGGACTGCATGAACTCCTCGCAGCAGGCCGAGACCCAGGCGTCGATGGCGTACGCCGGCAAGGCGTTCAAGGCCGCCTCCAGCCAGGCCAGGGTCTACTTCGACGCGGCACACTCGGCCTGGCTCACCCCGTCGGCGATGGCCTCCCGACTGGTCGCGGCGGACATCGCCAACAGCGCCGACGGGATCTCGGTCAACGTCTCCAACTACCGCACCACGGCCGAGTCGGTCAGCTACGCCAAGGCGGTGGTCGCGGCCACCGGCGCACCGAACCTGAAGATCGTGGTGGACACCAGCCGGAACGGCAACGGCCCCGACCCCCGTGGCGAGTGGTGCGACCCGGCCGGTCGGGCGATCGGCACCGCGAGCACCACGGAGACCGGTGACCCGGCGGTCGACGCGCTGTTCTGGATCAAGCTGCCGGGCGAGGCGGACGGCTGCATCGCCGGTGCGGGCCAGTTCGTCCCGCAGCGTGCGTACGACCTGGCGATCGCCGCCCCCAACCCGCCCACCGTGCCGCCGACCACCCGGCCGCCGACGACAGCACCGCCGACGACCCAACCACCGACCACCCCACCGCCCAGCACCCCGCCGGCCGACACCAGCTGCCGGGTGACCTGGACCGCCAACTCCTGGACCGGCGGATTCACCGCCGAGATCCGGGTGACGAACAACGGGCCGGCGGTCAACGGCTGGACCCTGACCTTCACCGTCGGCGCCAACGTCCGGTACAGCAACGGCTGGAACGGCGTCTGGAGCCAGTCCGGCAGCCAGATCAGCGTCGGCAACGTGGCCTGGAACGGCTCGCTGCCGACCGGCGGCACCACCAGCGTCGGCTTCCAGGGCACCTACAGCGGGACCCTGGCCACGCCGACCGGCTATGCCCTGAACGGAAACGCCTGCACGAGCTGACCCGTCCCCTCCGGCCGGGTCGCCGCCCGCCACCTGCGGCGGCGACCCGGCCACCCCCGGGCAGACCGCCCCTGACCTGGCCGGGCGGGCCGCGGCCAGCGACCCGGCCGGACGATCGGAATGGTGATGACGAGATGACGGTCGCCGGACAGCGGCAGCGACCGGTCGGCCACCTGCTGCGCGAGTGGCGCGAACGACGCCGGCTCAGCCAACTCGAACTCGCCATCCAGGCGGACATCTCCACCCGGCACCTCAGTTTCGTGGAGACCGGCCGGGCGATGCCGAGCCGCGACATGGTGCTCCGGCTCGCCGAGCAACTCGACGTGCCGCTGCGCGAGCGCAACCACCTGCTGCTGGCCGCCGGGTACGCACCGATCTACCCGCGTACCCCGCTGGACTCCCCGGCCCTGGCCGCCGTACGCGCGGCGGTCCGCCAGGTGCTCACCGCCCACCAGCCTTATCCGGCCATCGCGCTGGACCGGGGCTGGTATCTGGTCGAGGCGAACGCCAGCATCGGCCTGTTCACCCAGGGCGCGGCGGCCCCGCTGCTCACCCCGCCGGTCAACGCGCTCCGGCTGGCCCTGCACCCGGCCGGGCTGGCGCCCCGGATCGTCAACCTCGGCGAGTGGCGGGCGCACCTGCTCGGGCGGCTCCGCCGGCAGGTCGCGCTCAGCGGCGACGCCGAGCTGACCGACCTCTACGACGAGCTGCGGGCGTACCCCTGCGACCAGCCGGAGCCCGAGGTCGAGCTCCCGGGGCCGGGTGAGGTCGTGGTGCCGCTGCGGATCCGGGACGGCGACCGGGAACTCGCCTTCTTCAGCACCGTCTTCACCTTCGGCACCCCGCTGGACGTCACCGTCGCGGAACTCTCCGTCGAGTCGTTCTTCCCGCTCGACGACTACACGGCGGCGGCGGTCCGCTCGGCCGCCGAGCAGGAGGAGCGCCGGGTGGGCAGCGCCCCCGCGCGCTGACCCTGCGACGGTCTGCCCCACGCCGACCTTCGACGGTCCCCGCGCGCTGGCCCTGCGCGATCGGCGGTCCCACCCATTGTCGGCAGAACCGGACAGCACGCCCGTCCGGGCCCTTCCGTTTACCGTCCGCCAGAGCGGGTTACCGAGTGGGGCAGGCGGGGAATCGAGCCGTGACGAAGGAGGCTGATTCATGATGTCCAGGAACCCGACGGCGGCCTGGCGGTCCGGTATGCCTGGTATGCCGGGTGTTGCCGGAGGCAACAACCTACCCGCCGGGCCATCCGGCGACCAGTTCAGGGCGCCGAGCAGCGACGGCGGGACGGCCCCCGGGCAGCAGTCCACGGTGACGGTCGCCTCGTACCCGGACTACCCATCGGCGCAGTACACCGTGGACTTCCTCTCCGACAACGAGTTCCCGGTCGAACGCGCCGCCATCGTCGGCACCGACCTCACCCTGGTCGAAACGGTACTGGGCCGGATGACGACCGCCCGGGCCGCGCTGGCCGGTGCCGCCACCGGTGCCTGGTTCGGGCTCTTCATCGGCCTGCTCTTCGGCATCTTCACAGTCGGCAACTGGTGGGCCGTCATCCTGGTGGGACTCGCCATCGGTGCCGTCTGGGGCGCGATCTTCGGCGCCATCGCGCACGCCATGACCGGCGGCCGGCGCGACTTCACCTCGGCCAGCAGCCTGCGGGCCAACCAGTACGCGGTGACCGTCGACGCGACCTTTGCCGACCAGGCGCGACAGCTTATCGGCCGGATGAACTGGCAGGGTGGGCAGCGGCCGGCCGGCGCCATCGGCTGACAGGGCGCCGGCATCGCCGTCGAGCGTACGGCGCCGGCCGGGTCGGTCAGTGGTAGACGCGCTCGCCGGCCCGGACCGGTGCCGCGATCCGGTTCTCCTCGGGAGCGAGTGGGCAGGCCCACCTGTCGTCGTAGGCACAGGAGGCGTTGTAGGCGTAGTTGAAGTCCAGCCGTAGCCGGCCTCCGGGCAGCACGATCAGCCCTCGGCCGTACGTGCCCTTGACCGTGTCGGTGAGATAGCGCCCGCCGCCGTACGTCTCCCGGCCGGCGGTGCCGTCCCGGAACGGCAGGAAGAGTCCGCCGCCGTACGCCTCGATCCACCAGAGGGTCAGCGGCCCCCACGGAGTCTCGGCGATGCCCGAACGGCGGTAGTGCACCACGCCGTCCGGCCCGCCGGTGTCGATGCTCAGCGTGCCGGCGGCCGGGCGTACCGGTACGTCTACCACGGCCGACGGCTCGGGCGGAAAGTAGCGCAGGCCGGTGAAGCCGGCCCGCTCGGCCAGCGGGATCGGCGACTGCGGATGCCCGGCGAAGAGGGCATCCCGGGCCGCCCGGAATCCGGCCAGGTCAAGGTCGGACAGGTAGAGCCTGGTCACCTGCTCACGCCAGTCCGCCAGCTCCAGTTCCTCCACGCGACCGAGCCTAGTGGCGGTGGTCGGCCGCCGGTGGCGGCGGTGCCCGGTCGACGGGTAGTTCAAACATGCAGGGCCCTTTCTGTGCTGACCTTGGCTGTGACCGTGCCCGCACTCGGTCAGGTGTTTCAGATTTTAAATAGTGCTACCCTCGGCACATGGGTGAAGGTCTGGACGCCGAGCGGCTGGCCTGTTGGCGGGCGTACATCGAGTCGAGCCAGCTTCTGCTGAACCGGCTCGAGGACGAGCTGCGCGCCGCCAGCGAGCTGAGCCTGGCCGACTACCACGTGCTGGTCCTGCTCTCCGAGGCACCCCGACAGCGGCTCCGGATGGGAGAGCTGGCCAGCCGGCTCGTCTTCTCGCCGAGCCGGCTGACCTACCAGATCTCCTCGATGGAACGGCGCGGCCTGGTCGCCAGGCAGAGCTGCCCGGAGGACCGCCGGGGCAGCGAGGCGGTGCTGACCGCCGCCGGGCTGCTCACCCTGCGCGAGGCCGCGCCGCAGCACGCGGCCTCGGTGCGCGGGTACCTGATGGACGACCTCGACGGGACCGAGGTCGCCTGCCTCACCCGGGTCTTCGACCGGCTGGCCGGGCGGTTGAAGACGGACGACGCCACCCCGACCCCTGAATCCCCCGACAGCGTCAGCGTCAAGGAGAAGTAGCCATGCCCGCGATCACCGTCGACGACGTCCTGGTCCTGCCCCGCCTGCCCCGGCTCGCCGCGACCACCGCCTACCGGCCGGTCCGCCGGCTGGTCACCGCGCCCAGCGGGTACGAGGGCGAGGGCTTCCCGGTCCGCCGCGCCTTCGCCGGGGTGCCGCTGACCGAACTGGATCCCTTCATCCACCTCGACCAGATGGGTGAGGTGGATTATGCCCCCGGCGAGCCGAAGGGAACCCCGTGGCATCCCCACCGGGGCTTCGAGACGGTCACCTACATCATCGACGGGATCTTCGAGCACCAGGACTCACACGGCGGTGGCGGCACCATCACCGACGGCGACACCCAGTGGATGACGGCCGGCGCCGGCCTGCTGCACATCGAGGCGCCCCCGGAGCACCTGGTGATGAGCGGCGGCCTCTTCCACGGCCTGCAACTCTGGGTCAACCTGCCCCGGGCGGCCAAGATGAACCCGCCGCGCTACCAGGACATCCGAGGCAGGGAGTCGGCCCTGCTGACCACGCCGGACGGCGGCGCGCTGCTCCGGGTGATCGCCGGCGAGGTGGCCGGGCACACCGGCCCCGGTTCCACGCACACCCCGATCACCGTCACGCACGTGACGGTGCAGCCGGGCGCCGAGGTGGAGCTGCCCTGGCGGTCCGACTTCAACGCTCTGGTCTACGTGCTCGCCGGTCGGGGCACGGTCGGCGCCGAACGCCGCCCGGTGCACACCGGCCAGCTCGCGGTGCACGGCCCGGGCGACGCCCTGCGGTTCGCCGCCGACCAGCGGCAGGAGGCGGCGACCCCGGCGCTGGAGGTGTACGTCATGGGCGGCCAGCCGATCCGGGAACCGGTCGCGCACTACGGGCCGTTCGTGATGAACACCCGGGCCGAGCTGGTTCAGGCGTTCGAGGACTACCAGGCCGGCCGGCTGGGCGTGATCCCGGCGCACCGTACCCCGCACACCGGCGGAGCCGGACCACGGCCGTCCTGACCCGCTCCGCCGCGCCGCCGCGACGGCACGAGCTCGTCGCCGGTGGACCCCGGAACGACACACCGCGTCAACGATGTGTTGACAAACTGCTCGCCCGGCCGGGACCATGCGCGAATGCGACCCGAGAACCGGCCCGGCGACGAGTTCCCCGACAGCATCTCGCCACAGCCCTCGACCACCGGACCCGACCGCGGTGCCCCGCCGACGATCGGGCCGGCGGACGAGGTCGACCGGCAGCTCGCCGCGTACGCGGCCGTGCTGGCCGCAGCGTCCGGGACCGGTGCCGGCCGGCCCGAGCCACTGGCCGCGTTACGACTGCTCGGCGGGTTGCGGGCCGGGCTGGACGAGGCGGAACGGCGGCTCGTCGAGGCCGCCCGGGAGCAGCGGGCGAGCTGGGCCCAGATCGCCACCGCGCTGGGACTGGCCAGCCGGCAGGCAGCCGAGCAGCGCTGGGTACGGCTCTCGGGCGCGGCGACCCGCGACCCGGCCCGGGTACGCGTCGAGCGCAAACGTCAACAGTCCGTTGACAGCACGTTTGGCGCGCAGATCAGCCGACTCCGAGCGGCAGTGGTAGCCGTGCACCGGCAACTGGGCGCGGAACCCGACCGGGACGACTGGCATCCCCGGGCCCGACTCGCGCGCACCACCCTCGGGCTGGCCGGCTCCGCCGATCCCGGCGGGCTGTACGCGCTGGCCGCCCAGGCCGTCGATGACCTCGAACGGGTCCCGGCCGAGCAGTTCGGCGGGGCACTGCCGGAAGCACGGGACCGGCTCCGCCGGGCGCTCGGCCAGGCCGCCCCGGCGCCCGAGCCGGACCAGTCCGGGGACCCGATCACACATTGAGTCGACCTGACTGAAGTTCTGGTTGACACAGTGCGACTGACCAACCGAGGATGTGAGTCTCTGTGACTCAATCCTCGGAGGTCCGACCGTGCGTACGGGACGGTGGCGCAGCCCGGAGCAGCGCAACACCCTGCTCTTCGTCGGCATCTCACTGAGCTCCGGATTCGGCGGTACCGCGCTGAACGTGGCCGCCGGGGTCTGGGTACTCGACCTCTCCGGCTCCAGCAGCCTGGCCGCGCTCACCGGCCTCTGCCTCTTCGCCCCGACACTGCTCGGCCCGGCCCTCGGCGCACTCGTCGACCGGATGCCCCGCAGGCGGTTGATCGTCTGGACCCACCTGCTCACCGCGGTCGCCGTACTCTCGCTGCTGGCGGTCCGTACCGATGGCCAGGTCTGGCTCGTCTACGCGGTGCTGCTCGGCTACGGCACCAGCCTCGTCCTGGTCGACGCCGCCGAGAACGCCCTGCTGCCCGCCGCGCTCCCACCGGCCGCCCTCGGCGGGGTCAACGGGTTGCGGACGAGCGCACAGGAAGGCGTGAAACTCGTCGCCCCGCTGGTCGGTGCGGGACTCTTCACCTGGCAGGGCGGATATCCGGTGGCCGCGCTCACCGCCGGGACGCTGGCCCTGGCCGCCGGCCTCTACACCCTGCTCCGGATCGGTCCGCGGCTCCCGTCGCCGCCGGGCCGCTCCACCGGCGGCCGGTCGGGACGGGCCGATCCCGACCTGCCCCCGGCACCGGAGCCGGCCGCCGAGCGCGGTACGCGGCGGCGGCCGGGCCGGAAGTGGCGCGTCCCGACCGGTGTCGCCGTCCTGTGCCGGGATCCCGCACTGCGGACATCCGTACTGATCGGATCCGTCACCATCGCGATGTCCGGGCTGACCACCGCCGCCGTCTACACCGTCGTCACCGAGGACCTGCACCAGCCCGCCGCCTTCGTCGGGGTGCTCTCCTCGGGGCAGGGCGCCGGATCGCTGCTCGGCGGCCTGGTCGTCGGCCGGCTGCTGCGTACCCGGGGAAGCCTCGCGGTCGGCGTACTCGGCGCCGCCCTGTTCGCGCTCGGCACCCTCGGCCGGGCGGTCCCCTGGTCTCCGGCGGCGGTGGCGTGCTCGGTGGTGGTCGGGATCGGCCTGCCCTGGACCCTGGTGGCCGCCGTGACGGCGGTGCAGTCCCGGACTCCCGAGGCGTTGCTCGGGCGGGTCTCCGGCACCGCCAACACCCTGCTCTTCGCACCGGTCGCGGTCGCCACTCCGGTGGGGGCGGCCCTGGTCCTGCCGGACCACCGCCTGCCACTGGTCGTCGCCGCCGTACTCTGCCTCGGCGTCGGGCTGGCCGCGCTCCGGTTGGCCCGACGCGCCCGTCGAGCCGGTACCCCGGAGGGCCCGGTCACGCCGCCGGTGGACGCCGTCCCGGGCCCGCACGCCCCGGACGGCGCCGGGGTCGGCACCGTTCCGGACGGGGGCGTGCCGGTCCGCTCCTGACCGGACGGGGAGTGCGACCCGCCAGCCGCCGTGCCGGGGGCCAGCGGGTCCCATCAGTGAACCTTTTTCAACCTCCCCTTGCGGTCCGGCGGACCGCAAGGGGCGGACGCGGTGCGTGAGCACCGCGCGGTCCAGGTTGAAAAAGGTTCAGTGGAGATCGGACACCATCACGTGGAGACGGCGAAGATGCCGGCCACCCCGAGCACGACCATCACCAACACCGCGACGAGGGCTCCGCGCTCGCTCTCCACCGCCGCCTGGTCCGGTCGGTCCCGCTCGGCGTCCATGATCTCGCTGGACATGCTGTCCTCCCCTGGTCGTCACCTGCTCGGACGGGCAGGACGACCACCGCCGTACCGGCTCCGACGTCCCCCGCCGGCTCACCGGTTTCCCGGCGCCTCTGCTGGTACGGCCGCCGGTCGTCCTCACCTGGGCACCCCGCACGGGCGCCTGGGCTGCCCGGAGGCCGCATGCGAGCACGGCCCCACCGTCACGCGCGATCGGGGCAACCCGACCTCGGAGTTGCCGCTCAGGCCGATCGGAAACCCGGTAGCGCGGCCCGATTCCGGGGTAGCCTGCCCCGCCCCGACCACCGGTACGGGCGGGGCGGCTGTGCCCCGGTGGTGGCGGCCGTACGTGCTGTCCGGTCGAGGCGCGACGACCCTGCCGGAGTCCGCCGTGTCCCGTCGAGGTCGACCGGCTACCGAACGAGCGCTCTGCGAAGGTTCAGCGCTGGATCCAGCCGGTCGGTACCAGGATCGGCTGGTCGGGCTCGCCGGCTGGCACCAGCCGGGCGATCCAGTCGGAGATCGTCGGCTCGCCCCGGGCAATCCAGCGGTCCCGCAGGGCGAGCGCGTCGGCGGCGTACCGGGCGGCGGACGGTCCGGACGCCTGCACCGAACCGTCGGCGAGCAGGCCCGCCCCGCCGCCGTGCACCTCGTCCAGCAGCACGCAGCCGCCGGGGCCGCCCCAACCGCCGGCCGGCCCGGCGCAGAAGGTGGTCCGCCGGTCCCAGGCCCCGACCGCGAACCACAGGTCGTGGTAGCGGAAGACGTCCAGCGGTGGATGCCAGCGGGGCGGGTGCCGCACGGTCGTCGGCGGCAGCGCGCCGGTCCGCCGGGGCGCCGGATGCGCTCCCGGATAGCGGGCGGCCAGCGGCCCGGCGGCCGACATGAACCCGGCCCGCAACTCGCCGCGCGCCTCGCCCATCCCCGGCCCGCCCGGCCGAATCCGCAGCACCGGGTGGTTCCCGGCGTGTTCGACCGGGGCGAGCAGGTAACCGTCCGGCCCGAGCTGGTCCAGCCAGCGCGGAGAGACGCCGGTCACCCCGACCGTGACCACCACCCGGTCGTACCCGGCCTCCGCCGGCACGCCGAGGTAACCGTCGCCGAGGCGTACGTCGACGGAGCCGGCCAGCCCGAACCGGCGCAGCGCGGCCTCGGCCCGCTCCACGACGTCCGGGGCGATGTCCATCGTGGTCACCCGGGCGCCCATGGTCGCCATCAGGGCCGCGTTGTAGCCGGTGCCGACGCCGATTTCCAGTACCCGGCTGCCGGGGCGCAGCTCCAGCGACTCGATCATCGCCGCCATCAGCGACGGCTGACTCGACGAACTGACCGGCACCCCGTCGGCGACCTTGGTCACCAGTGGATGGTTCCGGTAGACGAGGGGCAGGAAGTCGGGGTCGCCCGGCCCGACCCAGCGCCCGTCGCCACCGTCGAAGCCGGTCGCCACGAACTCCTCCCGGGGCACCGCGCCGAACGCCCGGACCAGGTCCTCGCCGCCGAGCAGTCCGTCCCGGCGCAGTCCCTCGACGTACCGGGCGCGCAGCTCGGCCGCGGAGGTCATGACCGGCCCGCCACGGCGGCCGCCGCCGGCCCGGACGACCTCAGCACCGGACCCAGCCCTCGCTGCCGGGCAGCGCGAACGACGAACGCGGCGAGTAGAACCCCCACAGCAACTCCAACGGGTTGGCCGGACGGAGCGCGAAGACGGGATGGTCCGGCGCGAGGAACTCCACCGACTCGATCTCGAACGGTGTGACCGGCTCGAAGACGTACGGGCAGGTGGCCCCGGTGAGCTGGCTGCCGAGCCGGCTGAGGTAGCGGACGTGTCCCCGGTAGACCCGGGTGACGTTGCGGCCGATCCGGGCGGTGGTGCGGATCAGCGCCACACCGTCGGCCTCGGTCACCGCCACCAGCGCCTGTCCGGTGATCTCGATCGTGGTCCGGCCGGCGGCGGCCGGCACGCCGCGTACCGCCGCCTGGGCCTGGGCGAGCGGGCTCGAACTCAGGTGGTGGGCGTACCAGCGGGCCCGGACCGAGTCGGCCAGGTCGAGGTCCGGGCCGAGTCCGGTCGCCGAGTAGCTGTCCAGCCCGGAGGTCTGGGCCGCGTCGTCCACCACGTACTGCTGGAGGAAGACCTGCCGGTTGGCCGGCAGTCGCAGGCCCGGCGGCACCATCGCCGCCACCGCCTCGGGATCCGCCGGCACCCAGCCGAAGTGGAGCATCCGGCAGTGCACGACCAGTTGCGGCGGAACAGGCTGGCTCAACAGGGCTCCTGTCGCGTCGGGATAGCCGCGACGCTACGACCGGCCCCGGGTGCAGACAAGCGCAGGCAAGACGGAAAGTCGACAGTCACCTCCGCCGGCTCAGACCGTTCGGGCCGCCCGGTCCAGGTAGGCCGGCACGTCGGCGGCGTGGAACACCCGCTCGCTCGGCTCGATCCGGGCCAGGAAGTCGGCGTACACCGCTGCCATCCGCAGCGCCGCCACCGGGCGGAGCAGCTCGACCGCGCGGGCCGGATCGCTGCCCGGCACGCTCGATTGCCAGCGCCGCGCCCAGGCCCGCCGCAGGTGGCCGGCCGGCTCCGGGTCGAGCCCTTCGGTCAGCCGCAGGATGTCGAAGCCGGGATGCCCGACGAACCCGTCCCCCCAATCGATGATCACCCGGTGGTCGCCGGCGATCCGCACGTTGCCGGGGTGCAGGTCGCCGTGGACCAGCACGTCCGGCAGGCCGCAGCGGGCCACCTCGGCCATCCGGTCCGGGAGCCCGTCCAGCAGCGGACGCACCGGCGCCAGGTCCGCGCCGTGCGCGGCGAGCCGGTCCCGTACGGTCCGGGCCAGCGCCGCCGCGCGCCGGTCCGGTACGCCCGCCGTGACCAGTGTCTCGACCTGCGCCGCCGAGGCGAGCTGGATCCGGTGCTGGTCGGCGGCGATCGCGTCCCGGCCCGCCGGGTCGAGACCGTAGCCGTCCTCGCCCGGCACGTGCTCCAGCAGCATCCGTCCACAGCCGTCCGCGGCCAGCAGCAGCGGCACCAGGTCGGGTACTGCCGTGCCGAGCCAGCGCAGCAGCACCGCCTCGTGGGCGAAGAATCCCGGTACCTGCTTGAGCCAGACCGGCGCACCGCCGCCGGCCCGACCGTCCGGCCCCGGCCCGTCGAGCCGCCAGATCGCCGACAGGTTCCAGGCCCGCTGCGGCACGCCGAGGTGCACACCCCGGCCGGCCCGGTGCAGTTCGGCGGCGGCCCAGCGCAGGCTCGCGGCCGGTCCGCCGGGCACCGCCCACGGCGCCCGCAGCGCCTCCCTCGACAGGTCCACATCGGACGGTGCCAGCGGTACGCCGGGCGGCAGTCCCGCACCCGGGTCGAGCTGCGCCAGATAGCCGACCGTACCGCCGTGCGGCGCGGGCCGGTCGGTGTGCAGCAGCCGCAGTACGGAGACGTCGATGCCGTACCGTGCCCGGGCCCCGGCCACCACGTCGGCGACCTCCTGCCACCAGGGCGCCGGCACGTCGTATTCCGGCAGCACGCCGAGTGGTCGGCCGTCGCCGTCCAGCAGGTGCAGCAGCACGGTCCGGGTCACGGCCACCAGGCTCTCGCCGGTCGGGTCCCGGCCGTACCCACCTGGCGGGCGTGCGCCGGGGGCAACGACTCCGACCAGCGGCGGCGCAGCCGGTCGAGGTCGGCCGGGGCGATCCGGCCGGGCAGCCGCAGCCGGGCCATGCCGCCGTCCGGGAAGACGTCCAGCCGGACCTCGGTGGCGGTCGGGACCGCGTCGACCGGAAACCGGTGCCGGGTGTCCGGCTGCAACCGGGTACGCGGCAGGATCTCGAACCAGGCCGCCTCGTCCGCCGGGTCGGCGACCCGGGTGTCGATCCCGCGCAGCGCCGCCGCTGCCGGTGCGTTGCCCTTGAAGTGGCTGGTGTCCAGCTCGACCTGCCGGACCTGGCCGGGGGCGGCCAGCCGGACCCGTACCCAGTCGTTGCCGTCGTCGCGCCGGCGGGCGGTCTCCCAGCCCTCGCCCATGGTCCGGGCCAGGCCGGGTGCGATCAACTGCCGTGGCGCACCGTAGAACATGTCGCTGCACCCGACCACCAGGCCGCCGTGCTCCAGCGCCGCGAGGTCGAGCTGCCCGTCGGGGAAGAGCGCCGGATCGGGTACGACCACACCGTGCACCCGCAGCCGGGCCACCCCGCCGTCGGGGTAGATCCGCAGCCGCACGTGCGTGTAGCGGTGCGGGTCGTCCACCTCGAACAGGTTACGACCATCCCCGCGCAACGCCGCCCGTGGCACCAGGGTCGTCCAGTCGGCACCGGCCAGCTCGGCCGGGTCGGGATATCCGACCATCCCGCACGCCTCCACCGAGGCGTACGGCGGGTAGTTGCCGACGAAGTGCGAGGTGTCCACCACTACGCCGGTGACGACGCCGGGGGCGCCGAGCCGGAGGATCGCCCAGTCGTGCCCGGGCTCCCGGCGGCGGCGGGTCTCCCAGCCGTCGTACACCTGGCCCTTGGCCCCGAAGGTGCCGGCGGCGAAGCCCGGCGGCGCGTCCGTGACCAGGTTGTCCCGGGCGGCGAAGAACTCGTCGTTGGCCGCCACCGCCCCGCCGCCGAGCGACCGCGCCGCCAGGTCCGGCAACTCCGTGAACGCGCTCATCCCCGCCCCTGCCCGGCCCGCCGCCCCGCCGGCCGGAGCCCATCCCCCGGGAAGCCGGGGTGACGGTCCGGCCGGGACAGCAGACGGCCCCGGGGCGGGTCCGCCGGTCCGACCGGCTCGCCGCGCAGCCAGGTGCCCCGGACCACCCCGGCCAGCCGACGCCCGGCGTACGGGGTGACCGGGTGCCGGTGCAGCAGCCGGGCCGGTTCGACGGTCCACTCCGCGTCCGGGTCCAGCGCCACCAGGTCGGCATCGGCACCGACCCGCAGCACCCCCTTGCCGGGCAGCCCGGCGATCTCGGCGGGCCGCCGTGCCATCCAGCGCACCAGGTCGACGAGACCGTGCCCGCGCCGCCGCGCCTCGGTCCAGACCACCGGCAGCCCGAGCTGCACCGAGGCGATCCCGCCCCAGGCCGCGCCGAAGTCCCCACTGTCGAGCCGCTTGAGCGCGGGCGGGCACGGGGAGTGGTCCGAGACGACGCAGTCGACCAGCCCGTCGGCCAGGCCGGCCCAGAGCGCCGCCCGGTTCGCCGCGTCCCGGATCGGCGGGCAGCACTTGAACTCGGTCGCCCCGTCCGGGATTTCGGCGGCCTCCAGGGTCAGGTAGTGCGGGCAGGTCTCCACGGTCACCCGTACCCCGGCGGAGCGGGCGGCGGCGACCGCCGGCAGCGCGTCGGCGGCCGACAGGTGCAGGATGTGCACCCGCCGGCCGGTCCGCCGGGCCGCCTCCAGCACCACCTCGACCGCTCGCCGCTCGGCGGCCGGCGGCCGGGAGCCGAGGAAGTCCGCGTACCGGGCGGAGGGCGGGGCGACCCCGATCCGGGCCGGGTCCTCGGCGTGCACCACGAAGAGCGCGTCGACGGCGGCCAGCGCCTCGCCCAGCCCGGCCGGGTCCAGCGGCGGGAACTCCGGCACCCCCGAGTCGACCAGGAACGCCTTGAACCCGAACACCCCGGCGGCGTGCAGGGCCGGCAGCTCGGCCAGGTGCGCCGGGACGGCACCGCCCCAGAACCCGACATCGACGTGGCACCGACCGCGCGCCGCAGCCCGCTTGGCGCGCAACGCCGGCACGGTGACGGTCGGCGGCACCGAGTTGAGCGGCATGTCGACGATCGTGGTGACCCCGCCAGCCAGCGCGGCCCGGGTCGCCGAGGCGAAGCCCTCCCACTCGGTCCGGCCCGGCTCGTTGACGTGCACGTGCGCGTCCACCAGCCCTGGCAGCAGGGCCAGGTCGCCGAGGTCGGTGCCGGGCACCGCGTCGTACCCGGCCACCCGGACGATCCGGCCGTCCCGTACGCAGATCGCCGCCGGCCGCTCGCCGTCGGGCAGTACCACCCGCCGGGACCGCAGCACCAGGTCGTACCCGCCCATCCGCTCCCCTCCCCCGAAGTCGCCGACGGCGGTCACACCGCCGACAGCGCGGCCCGGTCGTGCCCGGTCTCGGCCTCGGTCAGCGCACCGCAGTCCAGCCCGCGCAACAGGAAGCCGGCCAGCGCCCGGGCCGTCGCCGGCTCGTCCAGGATCCCGCTGGACCGCCGCCCGAGGTACGCCCGCAGCCGCGCCACCGCCGCCGCCCGCCCGTCCCGGAAGAACGCGTACGTGCCGGCGAACCGGGTCGGCAACTGGGCCGGGTGCAGGTCCCAGCCCTGGTAGTAGCCGCGTTCCAGCCCGCGCCGGACCAGCGCGGCGTGCTCCGCCCAGCCGGCCTGTACGGCAGCGGTGTCGCCGACCGGGAGCAGGTTGGTCGAGCCGTCGGAGAGCCGTACCCCGGTCTCGGCGGCGGCCACCTGCATCACCGCCTTGGCGAAGTCGGCCACCGGGTGCGCCGAGCTCTGCTGCCCGGCCGCGATCCCACAGGCGGCGCTGTAGTCGTAGGTGCCGTAGTGCAGTCCGGTGCACCGGCCGGCGGCCGCCCCGATCAACCGGCCCGGCGTCGCCAGCCCGTCCGGCCCGAGGATCGCCGCCGGCGTCTCGATCTGCACCTCGAAGCGCAGCCACCCGGCCGGCAGCCCGTACGCCGCCTCCAGCCGCTCGCAGAGCAGCACCATCGCCTCGACCTGGGCCGGCACGCTCACCTTCGGCAGCGTCACCACCAGCCGGCCGGCCGGGGGCAGCTCACCGCCGTCGCGCAGCGCGTCGAGGAAGAGGTCCAGGGTACGCACCGCCCGGCGCCGGAGCGCCCCGGTCAGGCTCTTGATCCGCAAGCCCAGAAAGGGCACCCCGAGCCCACCACCCGCCAGCCGCCCCGCCGCCCGGGCCGCCGCGTCCTCGGCCTCGTCCTCGCGTACCCCGTAGCCGTCCTCGAAGTCGATCCGCAGGTCCTCGATCGGCTCCCGGCGCAGCTTGTCGACCACCCGCTCGTGCAGCTCGGCCGGGTACGGCAGCGGCGGATGGTCCCGCAACGCGGCCAGCGCCGCCGCACCCCACTGGGCCACCAGCCCCGGATGGCAGCGGTCGGCCGGCACGTAGACGGTGTGCACCGGCTGCCGCCCCACCGGCTGCCCCGGATAGCGCCGCCGCAGCTCGGCGTCGACCGGCCCGAGCCGCGCGTCCAGCTCGGCGAGGACGTCCGGGGGCAGCCGGCCCATCAGCCGGTCCCGGTCAGGTGCTCGGGCCGGACCGGTACCCGGGCCAGCGGCAACCCGGTCGCCGCCCGGATCGCCGCCACGATCGCCGGAGTGGCCGAGATGGTCGGCGGCTCCCCCACCCCACGCAGCCCGTACGGGGCGTGCGGGTCGGCCAACTCCAGCACGTCGACCGCCATCGGCGGCACATCCAGGACGGTCGGGATCAGATAGTCGGTGAAGGACGGGTTCCGGATCACCCCGTCGACCACCTGGAGTTCCTCCATCAGCGCCAGCCCGAGCCCCTGGGCCGTGCCGCCGTGGATCTGCCCCAGCACCGCCTGCGGGTTGATCGCCCGGCCCACGTCCTGGGCGGTGGCGATCTCCACCACCCGGACCAGCCCGAGTTCGGGGTCCACGTCCACGGTGGCCCGGTGCGCCGCGAAGGCGTACTGCACGTGCGCGTCGCCCTGCCCGGTCACCGGGTCCAGCGGCCGGGTCGGGCGGTGCCGCCAGCGGACGGTCTCCTCGACCGGGCCGGCGCCGAGCAGGTCGACCAGCGTGCCGAGCGTGCGGCCGGCGGCGTCCCGCACCGCGCCACCGGCCAGCTCCAGCCCGCCCCCGTCGACCTGCCCGTCGCCGTCGTCACCAGCGCCACCCTCGTCACCACCGGCACCGGGCCCGCCGGCCAGCCGCGCGACCAGCGCCGCCCGGACCGCCCGGCAGGCCGCCCGCACCGCACCCCCGGTCATGTACGTCTGCCGGGACGCCGACGACGACCCCGCACTCCCCACCGTGGTGTCCGCGGTCGCCACCACCACCCGCTCGACCCCCAGCTCGGTCCGGGCGATCTGCGCCTGCACGGTGACCAGCCCCTGCCCCACCTCGGCCGCTGCCGTGTGCACCAACGCCGTCGGCTCGCCACCGATCAGCTCCAGCCGGACCCGCGCGGTCGCGTAGTCGTCGAACCCCTCGGAGAAGCAGACGTTCTTGATCCCGATCGCGTACCCGACCCCCCGGACCACCTGCTCCGGCGTGGTCGTGTTCGCCACCCCGCCCGGCAACTGCCGCGGATCGTCCCCGACGGGCGGCGGTGCCGGCCGGTCCCGCACCAGCTCCAGCAGCCGGGCCACCGGCGCCGGCCCCTCCACCACCTGCCCGGTCGGCATCACCCCGCCCTCGGCCAGCGCGTTGCGCACCCGCACCTGCACCGGATCCAGCCCCACCGCCTCGGCCAGCCGGTCCATCTGCGACTCGTACCCGAAGCACGCCTGCACCGCCCCGAACCCGCGCATCGCCCCGCACGGCGGGTTGTTGGTGTGCACCCCGTACGCGTCCACCGTCACGTTCGGCACCCGGTACGGTCCCACCCCGAGACTGGCCGCGTTCGCCACCACCGCCGGGGTCGTGGACGTGTACGCCCCGCCGTCCAGCAGGATCCGGGCCCGTACGTAGACCAGCTCGCCGTCCCGGGTCGCGCCGTGCTCGTACCGCAGGATCGCCGGGTGCCGGTGCACGTGCCCGACGAACGACTCCTCCCGGCCGTAGACCATCTTCACCGGCCGCCCGGTGCGCAACGCCAGCAGGCTGGCGTGCACCTGCATGGACAGGTCCTCCCGGGCACCGAACGCGCCACCCACCCCGGCCAGGCTCAGCCGCACCAACTCGGCCGGCAAGCCCAGCGCGGCGGCCACCTGCCGCTGGTCGGCGTGCAGCCACTGGGTGGCGACGTACAGCTCGACGCCGCCGTCCGGGGCCGGCACCGCCAGCCCGGACTCCGGCCCGAGGAACGCCTGGTCCTGCATGCCGACCCGGTACTCCCCGGTCACCACCACCTCGGCGACCGCCGCCGGATCACCCCGCCGGATCGGCACGTGCCGCACCAGCCGCCCACCGGCCAGCGCCGCCTCCGGATCCGTCACCGGCTCCCGCACGCGGTAGTCGACCACGATCCGCCGCACCGCCCGGCGCGCGGTCTCCGGATGGTCGGCGGCCACGATCGCCACCGGCTCCCCCCGGTAACAGACCTCGTCGACCGCCAGCACCGGCTGGTCGGCGACATCCAGCCCGTAGTACCGGTCCCCCGGCACGTCCTCGGCGGTCAGCACCGCGTACACCCCCGGCACGGCGAGCGCCGCGCCGACGTCGATCCCCCGGATGGTCGCCGACGGGTGCGGGCTGCGCAGCGTGGCACCCCAGAGCATGTCGTCGGCCCACAGATCGGACGAGAACGCGAACTCCCCGCGCACCTTCAGCGCCCCGTCCGGCCGTACCGGACTGGCCCCGATCCCCTGGGACGCCGGGGCCGCACGTTCCGGCGCGGCCTCGGCCACCGAGGGTCGGGGGGCCGGGTGACCCGCGTCGGGATCAAGCCTGACCGACCAGGGCGGGTCACCCGGCCCCCCGACCCCGACCGCGCCCACCGGCAACCCGGAACCTCCGGACGCCACGCCGGTCATCGTCGTGCCTTCCGGACCACCGAACGATGCGCCCGCCGAACCCCCCGCGCCAACTCCCGCTCGTCGGCAGTCCGCAGCTCACCGTCGTCCACCACGACCTCACCCCCGACCAACAGCAGGTCCACCGGTGCCGGCGGCCCGAACACCAGCGCCGCCACCGGGTCGTCGATCCCGACGTGCCCCAGCCCGTCCAACCGCCACAGCACCACGTCCGCGAGCTTGCCGACCTCCAGCGAGCCGAGCTGGTCACCCCGGCCCAGGCAGCGCGCCCCGCCGATGGTGCCGAGCGCCAACGCCTCCCGGGCGGTCAACGCCGCCGCGCCACCCCGCAGCCGGGCCGCGTAGAGCGCCTGCCGCAGCTCCGCACCGAGCTGACCGGCCTCCTGCGACGCCGGTCCGTCCACACCGAGCCCGACCGGCACCCCCCGGTCCAGCAGTTCCCGGACCCGCGCGACACCGGCCCCGAGCCGGGCGTTCGAGCTGGGACAGTGCGCGACCGAGGTCCCCGTCCGGGCCAGCGCGTCCAGCCCGGCGTCGTCCAGGTGTACGCCGTGCGCCAGCCAGACGTCCGGGCCGAGCCAGCCGAGCCGTTCGGCGTACTCGACCGGGGTGCAGCCGTGGGTCTGCCGGCAGTACTCCTCCTCGTCGACGGTCTCGGCGAGATGGGTGTGCAGCCGTACGCCCCGGCGCCGGGCCAGCGCCGCCGCCTCGGCCATCAGCTTCGGCGTGGCGCTGAACGGCGAGCAGGGCGCCACCGCCACCCGCAGCATCGCGTCGTCGGCCGGGTCGTGGTAGCGGTCGATCGCCTCCTCGGTGGCGACCAGCGCCGTCTCGGTCTCCTCGACGATCCCGTCCGGCGGCAGCCCGCCCGACGACACCCCGAGATCCATCGACCCCCGGCACGGATGGAACCGCAGCCCCAGCCCCCGGGCCGCCTCGACCTGGGCGGCCATCAGGTCACCCGCCCCGGCCGGATGGATGTAGTGGTGGTCGGTGCTGGTGGTGCAGCCGTGCAGCGCCAGCCAGCCGAGTCCGGCGGCGGTGGTCGCGGCCACCACCTCGGCGTCCAGCCCGGCCCAGACCGGATAGAGCGCCGTCAGCCAGCCGAACAGCTCCTCCTGCTGCGCCATCCCCCGGGTCGCCCACTGGTAGAGGTGGTGGTGGGTGTTGACCAGGCCGGGGGTGGCGAGGCAGCCGGTGCCGTCGATCCGGCGTACCGAGCGGTGGTAGCGGGGGGCGTGGCCGGGGCCGACCGCGACGATCCGGCCCTCGTCCAGCACCAGGTGCCCGTCGGAGTACTCGGTGCCGGCCGGGTCGACCGTGGCGACCGCGCAGTTCTCGATGATGATCACGACTCGTGCTCCCGCCCGGCGGCCAGACGTACCGCCGTCAGGATCTTCTCGTATCCGGTGCACCGGCACAGGTTGCCGGCCAACGCCTCCCGGATCTCCTCCTCGGCCGGGGACGGCGTCCGGGCCAGCAGGTCGTGTACCGCGACGACCAGTCCCGGGGTACAGAATCCGCACTGCACGGCGCCGGCGGCGACGAACGCCCGCTGCACCCGGTCGAGTTCGCCGGGCCCCGGACCGAGCCCCTCCACGGTGACCACTTCGCGACCCCGGGCCTGCCCGGCCGGCACCAGGCAGGCGCAGACCGGCTCCCCGTCCAGGTAGACCGTGCAGGAGCCGCACTCGCCCTGCTCGCAGGCGTTCTTGGCACCGGGCAGGCCGAGCCGCTCCCGCAGGACGTGCAGCAGGCTCTCCCCGGCCCACACGTCGTCGGCCCGGCGCGGCTCGCCGTTGACCACACACTCGATCCTCACCCGTCACCCCCTCCCCGTCGGTGTTCCGCCCAGGCCCGCTGCACGGCCCGCCGGGCCAGTACGCCGAGCGCGTGCCGGCGGTAGGCGGCGGTGCCGCGTACGTCGTCGATCGGGCTGGCCGCCGCCGCGACCAGCTCGCCGAACCGGCGGGCCAGCGGCTCCGGCAGTGCGGCCCGGGCCGCCCAGGGCAGCTCGGCGGCGAGCAGCTCCTCGGCCGCCGGTGCCCGGACCGGGGTCGGGGCCGCGGAACCGATCCCGGTGCCGACCGTCCGGCTCGCCGGGCGCAGCGCCAGCGCGAACGAACAGACCGCGATCACCATGGCGTTCCTGGTGCCGACCTTGGCGAACTGCTCCGGCCCACCGTCCGGCGGCAGCAGGACCGCCGCGATCAGCTCGTCCGGGGCCAGCACGCTGCGCTTCGGCCCGGTGCAGAAGCCGGCGACCGGCACCCGACGGACGCCCCGGACCGAGGCCAGTTCCACCAGCGCCCCGGCGGCGAGCAGCGGCGGCAGCGCGTCTCCGGCCGGTGACGCCGAGCCGAGGTTGCCACCGACGGTGCCCCGGTTGCGGATCTGCGCCGAACCGACCGTCCGGGCCGCCATCGCCAGCCCCGGCACCCGGCCAGCCAGTTCGCTGACGATCCGCCGGTACGGCACCCCGGCGCCGAGCCGTAGCAGGCCGTCCTCAATGCCCCAGTCGGCCAGCCCGGCGACCCGGCCCAGGTCGAGCAGGGCCGGTGGGCGACGCCGGGCGAAGTTCAGCTCCACCATCACGTCGGTGCCGCCGGCCACCGGCAGCGCCTCCGGGTACGCCGCCCGGGCGGCCAGCGCCTCGGCCCAGCTCTCCGGTTGCAGGAACTCCATCTCCGGTTGTGGGACGACCATCAGTCCGGCCCGCCGTCCCGGGCCGCCGCCCCCGGCGGGCCGCCCCGCGGTGCCGCCGTCCCGTCCGCCGCCGACCCGGTCCCGCCCTGCGGTGCCCCGGTCCCGTCCCCCGTCGACCGGGTCCCGTCCCCCGGTGTGCGGGTCCCCTCCTCCGGTGTGCGGGTCAGCGTCCCCTCGATCAGCCCGTACGGCCGGTCGGTGGCCACGAACACCTCACCCGGGTTGTCCAGCCCGAACGGCGCCAGGTCCACCAGCAGGTGGTGCCGGTTGGGCAGTGCCAACCGCAGCTGCGCGACCTCCGGGCGCTCGGCCAGCACCCGGCGCCCCATCGCGTACAGGGTCTGTTGCAGCGAGCGGCTGTAGGTTTCCACGAACGCGCCGACCAGCGCGGCCCGCACCCCGGCGTACGACTGCGCCCAGTCCCGCCCCCGGTCGGCCAGGCCGGCGTCGCGGTGCCGCCACCGCGCCTCGACGGCGGTGGCCAGGATCCGGTCGTCGGTCTCCGGCAAGGTCGTGTACCGGTCCTTCAGGTAACCCCTGAACTCCGAGTCGGTGCTGTTCAGCAGCACCAGCCCGGAGATACCGGACTCCACGGTGCTGCCGTCGCCTTCCACCGTCACCGTGGCGGTACGGCTCTCGGCGCCGTCGCGCTGGAAGGAGTGCGGGCCGAGCCGCTGCCAGCCGTGCTCGGTCAGCTCCACCCGGGCCCGGGTGATCGCCGGCGCGCTCCGGACGAAGTGCCGGGCGAGCAGCAGGCCGAACTCCTCGGGCTGGTCGACGCCGTGCTCGCGGGCGAAGGCGTACACGGTGTTCTTCTGCGAGTCGGTGGGCAGCACGTGCGCGTTGTCGCCGCTGCGGTGCACCTCGTCGAGGTCGCCGCCGAGCGCGATGCTGACGGTCAGGTCGCGCAGGTCGTGCCGCGGCCCGTCGCGGCGTACCCGGACCAGCCGCACCTCGGCCTTGCCGTACTGGTTGGCGCCGAGCACGATCGCCACCGCCCGCCTCCTCAGCTTCCCCGGTAGGTGGTGTAGCCGTACGGACTGAGCAGCAGCGGTACGTGGTGGTGCCGGTCCGGCTCGGTGACCTGGAAGGCGACGACGATCTCCGGGAAGAACGCCGTGCCGGGCGGAAAGTGGCCCTCGACCTGGAACACCAGCCGGTAGCCGCCGGCCTGCCAGCCCCGCAGCGGCAGCCGGTCCAGCAGCGGCGTCCAGCCGGTCAGCCGGCCGCCGGAGTCGGTCCGGCCGTGTGCCACCGCCGTCCAGCCGCCGCTGTCCCGCCGGTCCAGCCGGACCGGGACGTCGGCGGCCGGCTCGCCGCGTACGGTGTCCAGCACGTGTGTGGAGATCCGGATCAGACCGTCCGGCGCGCTCGTCCGGTCGTCGGTCACGAGAGCAGCCTCCTCAGCCGGAGCAGCGCGATCTGCCGCAGTTCGTCCCGGACCACCCCGCGTTCGGTGTCCGGATCGTTGCCGAGCCGCCGCCGGGCCGTTGCGAGCAGTTCCGCGTCGGTCCGGCCGTTGGCGAAGACCAGGAAGAGGTGTCCGAACCGCTGCTCGTACTCCCGGTTGACCCGGGCGAGCGCGGCCCGGGTGTCCCGGTCGGCACCGTCGAGGCCGGACTGTTCCCGGCGGGACCAGGCCGACTCCCGGCCGGTGCCGGTCGGCCGCTCGCCGATCCGCGGGTGCGCGGCCAGCGCCCCCGCCACCTCCGGCCAGTCCAGCCGCCGCAGCGCGGCGTCGGCCACCGCGACCAGCGCCGCCACGTCCGGGTACGGCCGTCCGGCCGCCACCGCCCGGGCCCAGGTCGGTACGGCGCAGCAGGCGAGCAGCTCCGTCTCGGCCTCGGCGGCGGAGCGCCGGTTGAACTCGTCCAACATCGCGCTGACGGTGGCCACCCGGATCACCTCCTGCGGTCGGGAGAAGTACAACAGCCGGGTGGTGGCCTGGTGAATCGGCGCGAACACCGAAACCACGGCCGCCCGCCGTATCGTTTTCGTAGGTTCCTCCAACCGGCCTCCGCCGGGATCGGACGGGTACGCGATGCTGCTGCGCGAGGCGCTGGACCGGCCCCAGTTGCGACTGACCCTGCTCACCGGCGAGGCCGAACTGGACCGAACGGTCAGCCGGGTGTACGTCACCGACCTGCCCGATCCACGTCGCTACCTCTCCGGCGGCGAGATCGTGCTGACCGGGCTGATGTGGCGCCGCCGGGCCGGTGACTCGGACGGGTTCGTGGCCGCCTGCGCCGCCGCCGGGGTCACCGCGATCGGGGCCGGCGACGCGGCGTACGGGTCCGTGCCGGTGGACCTGGTGACGGCGTGCCGGCGGTACGGAGTACCGCTGTTCGAGGTCCCGGTCGAGGTCTCCTTCCGGGACATCATCGACGAGGTGACCCCGACGCTGTGGGCGCGCCGGGCGAACGGGCTGGCGACGGTGCTCGGCCGGTACCGGGGTCTGGTCGCGGCGATGGCCGGCGGTGCCCGGCTGGCCGACCTGCTCCAGCCGGTCGCCGCCGATCTCGGCGTCGACTGCTGGGTGCTGACCTCGACCGGGCGGACCGTCGCGGGTACCGGGCCGCTTCCGTCCGACGCCAGCCGCCGGTTGGCGACCTCGTTCCTGGCCGCCGGCCGGCTGCCGGCCCTGGTCGAGGTCGGCGCCCGGCGGATCTGGCTGGTCGCCGTCTCCGGCCGTCCCGAGCACCGGCTCGCCGCCTGGCTGCTGGCCTGCGCGGTCCGGCACACCGGACCGTCCGATGCCGACGGTGTTGTCCCGCCCGCGGCCGCCGGCTCCGCTACCGGCGCCGCCCCGTCCACGGTTGCCGCCGGCGCCGCCCGGTCCACGGTCGCCGATGCCGTTCCGCCGCCCGGGCTACCCGAGGCGGCGGCCGAGCTGGTCAGCCTGGTGGCGCTGGAACGGGCCCACGCCGACGAGGCGGGCCGGGTGGAACGGCGGCTCGCCGACCAGCTCGGTACGGCCCTGTCCACCGCCGCCTCCCCGGCGGAGCTGCGCGCCGCGCTGTTCTCCGGCGGGCTGCCACCCCGGTCGACCCTGCTGGTGCTGGCCGTCCGGCTGACCGGGCTGACCACACCCCCCGAGCTGGCGGTCGCGGTCACCGAGGAAATCGTCCGGTCGACGCCCCTGCCCGCCATGGTCACCGGCACCGCCCGCCCCGGGACGGTGCTCGCCGTGCTGGCGGGCGGGCGGACCGAACTGGCCGGGGTTCCCGACGCGGTCCGGGGCACGGTCGCGGGGCTGGTGCCGGGGCTCGGCGCCGGGCGGCTCACGGTGGGGATCAGCGGGCCGGCTGCCGAACCGGATGCCCTGGCAGGCGCGGTGGAGCAGGCCGAGCACGCCCTGACGACAGCGCTGGCGGATCCCACCCCCGGCACTGTGCTCTCGGCCGGTGACCTCGCCTCGCACCTGCTGCTGCTCAGCGGCGTACCGCCGGAGGCGAGGCGGGCGTTCCGGGACCGGCTGCTCGGCCCGGTGCTGGCCTACGACCGTGCACACCACGCCGACCTGGTCAGTACGTTGGACGAGTTCCTGGCCTGTTCCGGTTCGTGGAGTCGGGCGGCCGAACGGCTGCACCTGCACGTCAACACCCTGCGCTACCGGATCGGCCGGATCGAGCAGCTCACCGGGCGTGACCTGTCCCGGTTTCCCGACCGGGTCGACTTCTATCTCGCGCTGCGCCTACCGCACTGACCCGCCGCTCTGCCCCGGTGCCACGCCGCCGGTCGGGACGCCGGACCGGCCGCCACGTCGCGGCCACCGCCTTACCGCCATCACGTCACGGTCGAGCATCACGACGATCGAGCATCACGACGGTCGGAGCGTCACGACGGTCGGAGCGTCACGACGGTCGGAGCGTCACGACGGTCGGAGCGTCACGACGGTCGGAGCGTCACGGCACGGTCGCCGGTGGCACGTCGAGGTCCGCGTCGTCCGCGACGTCGTCGCAGGGTACGACCGACAGCCGCGCCTCGTGCCGGCGGAGGTAGCGCCGGGCACCGACGTCGCCGACCGCCAACTCGGCCACGCCGGGCCAGTGTGCCCGGCCGAGCAGTACCGGATGGCCGCGCCGGGCGCCGTACCCGGCCATGCCGAGCGCGTCCGGTTCGGCGATCTCGACCAGCCGGCTGACCGCCTCGGCGGTGATCCCCGGCATGTCGACCAGCAGGACCACCACCGCGACGGCGCCGGAGTCCCGCAGCGCGGCCAGCCCGGCGCGCAGCGAGGAGCCCATCCCGGTCGCCCACTCCGGGTTCTCCACCGGTACGGCGTCGCCGAGTTCCGCCCGGGACCGGACGGTCGGCGCGGCGGCGCCGAGCACCGCGACCACCGGCCCGCAGCCACCGGCGCGGGCGACCTGGACCGCCCGTTCGACCAGCAGTCGGCCGTCCAGCCGGACCAGTGCCTTGGGCCCGCCGTAGCGCCGCCCGGCACCGGCGGCGAGCACCAGCCCGGCGACCCGTTCGGTGGTGACCGGTCCAGCGCCGGACGGTTCCTGCCGGTGCGCTCTGGGCTCGTCCGGGGCGAGATGGGTCACGGTCGGAGCCTAGTTCAGGCGCGAGACCTCGGCGAAGTTCCGCTTATAGGGCGCTTTACCCCTTTTATA
>NZ_JBDJAV010000039.1:0-89467 GCF_039649625.1 Plantactinospora sp. ZYX-F-223
CTGAGCGGCTCGACCCAGATGTTCCGGTAGAACAGATTGGGGCCGGGGTCGCCGTGGTCCTGGAGGCGGATCGGGCCCACCGATGGCCCCTCCGGTGCTCCGCCGCCGGTCGGCCCGGTGATCTCGGCGTTGTCGTGCACGGTGACGCCGTTCCACACGACGGTGACCCGGGCGTTCTCCGTCTTGGCCCCGGAGGCGTCGAACCGGGCGGCGCGGAACGTCACGTCGTACGTCTGCCAGGTCTGCGGCGCGGTCGCGGCGTTCACCCTCGGCGCCAGCTTCTCGTAGATGGCGCCGCACTCGTTGCTGGCCGGGGTGGTGTCGCCGTACGAGTCGAGCACCTGCAACTCGTACCGGTCCTGCAGGTAGATGCCGCTGTTCGCCCGGGCCTGCCCGGTGACGTCGGCCGGCAGGTTCGGCAGCCAGAACTCGATGTGCAGCTTGACGTCGCCGAAGCTCTGCCGACTCCGGATGTCGCCGCCGAGCACCTCCACTCCGCCGTTGCCCAGCGGCCAGGTCGGGTTGGCCCCGTTGGCCTGCTGGAAGTTGTCCATGTTCGTCCCGTCGAAGAGGGTGATCCGACCGGTGTTCCCACCGGGTCCGTACGCCTCGAACTCGTAGATCCGGGCCGCGTTGTCGGTGGTACTGGTCGGCGCGGTCACGGTCAGTCGCGCGTACCTGGCCTGGCTGGCCGGGATGTCGTGGGTGGTGACGTTCGCGGTGTTGCCGGTGACGTTCGCGACCGTGGTCCAGGCGGTGCCGTTGGTGCTGACCTGGACGGCGAAGTCGCGGGTGTTCCAGGCGGCGTTCTCGCCACCGGCGCCCGCGTGCCGGACCACGAACCGGTGCACCGTCTGGGTGGTGCCGAGGTCGACCTGCAACCACTTGGTGGCGCCGAGCGAGCACCACTTGTCGCTGTTGCCGCCGCTCACGCTGCCGTTGACCGCCTGCGACGGTCCCTCGGTGCCGGAGCAGGAACTGTCCGCCGTCGCCGGCCGCCCCAGGGCGAGGTTGCCCGATGCCGGGGCGGCACCGCCGTACACCTCGAACTCGTAGATCCGGGCCGCGTTGTTGCCGTCGCTGCTCGGGGTGGTGATGGCGAGGCGGACGTACCGGGCCTGGGTCGCCGCGAAGGTGTGCGTGGTGGTGTTGGCGGTGTTCGCGGTGACGTTCGCGACCGTCGTCCAGGCGGTGCCGTTGGTGCTGACCTGGACGGCGAAGTCGCGGGTGTTCCAGGCGGCGGCCTCACCGCCGGCACCGGCGTGCGCGACGACGACCCGGTTCACGCTCTGGGTCGAGCCGAGGTCGACCTGCAACCACCGGCTGGATCCCGACGAGCACCACTTGTCGAGGTTCCCCGAGGTGGTGGTCCCGTTGACGGCCTTCGCCGGGCCCTCGGTCGCCGAGCAGGAACTGTCGGCCGTGGCCGGCTTGCCCAGGGCGAGGTTGACCGGCGGCACCTGGCCGGGGATGGCATTGAGGGTGTACCAGACCTCGGTGCTCCACAGCGCCTGGCCGTCGCTCGCGCTGAACGGCCGGGGCGAGCGGACGTGTACCACCCGGCCGGCCTTGAGCCCGTTGACGACCAGGGTGACCTTCTTGCCGTCCGCCGACAGCGTCGCCGAGGAGACCGACAGCGTCTCCTCGTCCACCTTCGGCCCGCCGTAGGCGGCGGTCGGGACGTACCGCCACTGCTTGACCCGGTACTTCGAGGCCAGCGCCGTCGCGGTCGCCGCCGAGAGCGGCTTGGTGTACTCGATCTCGAAACCGTCCGACCGGGCCCGCATCGCCAGCATGTCGAAGGTGGCGCTGCCGTTCGGGGTGATCTTCTGCAGGCCGTAGCTGAGCTTGCCCTCCTGGCCCCAGTTCCCACCGCCGTGCAGGCCACCGGTGTAGAGGGCACCGTCCGGGCCGACGCTGACCTCGGAGACACCGGCCTCAAGCCCCTGCGTCATCCGGAACAGCGCGCCCTGGTATTCCCCGTTGACCTTCTCCAGGTACGCCCGCTGGAGGCCGCCGTACGTCACGTCGCCGATCGCCATCTGCCCGGCGAAGGGCCCCTGGGTCATCATCACCGGCGTACTCGGCGAGTTGCCGATCTCGTTCTGCGGGAACCAGATGACCGGCTGGGTCACCGGGTTGTTGTCGAACGGCCCGGCCGGGTTGAGGTAGTGGTTGAAGAACCGGTCCTGCTTGATGTGCAGCAGCTTGGAGGCCGGCTGGTAGCCGCCCTGGTTGTCGGTGACGAAGAGCCCGTTCTCGGGCCCCCAGCCGATGCCGTGCGGGGTACGCAGCCCGCCCGCGACGTACGACACCGCGCCGGTCGTCCGGTTCACCTTGATGGTCGTGCCCCGGTTACCCGCCGGCTGCGGGTTCGTGGTCGCGCCGCCGTAGTTGATCGACACCGAGAGATTCAGGTAGAAGAACCCGTCGGCGTAGAGCAGCCCGAACCCGAACTCGTGGAAGTTCTGGCCGAACGGCCAGGTGGCCACGGTGCGGTAGTTGTCGGTCACCCCGTCGCCGTTGGTGTCGTTCAGCTCCGTGAGCCGGTGCTTCTCCGACACGTAGAGCTTGCCGTCGACGTAGGTGATGCCCATCGGCTCCTGGAGCCCGCTGGCCACCCGGGTCCGGGTCACCTGGGCCGGGCTGGTGTTGCCGGTGACGTTGCCCAGCAGCCAGACCTCGCCGGCGGTGGTCAGCGAGCCTCCCCAGGTGAGCACCGCGAGGCGCCCGTCCGGCAGCCAGTCGAAGCCGGTGACCTGCGGCTCGAAGCCGCTGGGCCGCAGGTTCGTCAGCGTGAAGCCGGGATGTACGGCGGTGAGCGGCAGCCCGTCACCGGGCGCGTCACCACTGGCCTCGCACTCCTTGCGGCCGGGCGCGGTCACCCGGACGACCCCGGCGTCGGTGCTCAGCACCGAGTTGGGCACGGTGACGAACGACGTCGAGCCGGGTGTGCGCCACTGCAGCGTCAGCTGCTGGCCGCCGTCGCGCTCGAAGTGCTCGATCCGCAGCGAGTGGTAGCCGGTGGTGAGGTCGACCGTGCCGTCCTTCGGATCCGGTCCGTGCAGCCCGTCGTGGTCGACGACGACCGCGTCGTCGATCAGTAGTCGCGACCCGTCGTCGCTGAGCAGCCGGAAGGTGTAGCTGCCGGCCTGGGCGATGTTGATGTTGCCGAGGACCTGGGCCAGGAAGTAGTTCTCGAAACCGAAGTCGGCCGCGCTGGTCCAGTCGACCACCGGCATGAGCTTGTCGATGTTCGGGGTCTGCGCGGCCTTGAGGGTGCAGAGGTTGTTCAGCGGCACCTGAAGGTCGAAAACCCGCAGCGTGACACCGGGCTCCTGTGGCGGCGGCGCGGCCGTGGCACCGCCGGCCGGCAGGCACACGGCCGCGACGGCGAGCACGGTGGCGACCGTGCCCAGAATCGATGTGCGCGCTCGTCGGGATGGTAGGAACACGTTTCCTCCCAGGGGTGAGCGGGACGACGCCGCACCGTCACGGCATGGCGGACCGCTCGGCGGCGCGCACCGTGATGGCCGACGGGAAACCTCATACGTCCTGAGCTGACCGGGCACGCCGCTGCCTGGCGAGGCAAACCCTACGATCGTTACGTTTGGATGTCTAGATGTTTCGTCCCAACGGCTCTAACTTTCAGATAGCTCGACGAAAGTGCGGACGTACCGAACAGGCCCGTCCAGGCCCTCGGCGCCGGACGGCTCCGGCGGTCCCGGATCGCGACCGCGTCTTGTCGGGTTCGTGACGGTGTCCCGGAAGGCTCTGTCCGATGCGGAACCTCGATCTCGGACTGCGCTGGCTCGGCCATCCCGGCACGGTCGCGGCCACCGTGCTGCTGCTGGTCAACGACCACCTCCTCAAGGCGTGCTGGCCGGGCCCGGTGACCGGCAAGGTCAGCGACTTCGCCGGCCTGGTGGTGGCGCCGGCCGTGCTCGGCGGTGGGTTGGCGGCGGCGTTCCCGGTCCGTCGCGGGCGGCTGCTCGTCGCGGCCTGCGTGATCAGCACCGGACTGGGATTCGCACTGGTCAAGCTGACCGCACCGGGCGCCGCACTGGCCTCCGCGGTGTGGTCCTCGGTAGCCGGACCCTCGCGGGTGCTCGCCGACCCCACCGACCTGGTCGCCCTGCCGGCGCTCGGCCTGGCCTGGTGGATCGGACGGCGTACGGTCGTCCGCCGCACCGACGGCGACCGGCCGCCGGCCGGCACGCCCCGCCGGCTCACGCCACTCGGCCTGGTACGGGCACTGAACCCTTTCGCACCCAGACCGCGCGGCGCTCACGCACCGCGTCTGACCTTGCGGCCCACCGCACGGCAAGGGGAGGTCGAAAGAGGTTCACCGGCGGCGCGCGTGCCCGCACTGCTCGGACGGGTACGGGTACTGGTCGCGGTGCCGCTGGCGCTGTTCGCCGTCGCGGCGACGACAGCGGGCGGGGAGCCGGACGCGGACCCGACAGTCGGGGTCGCCCAGCGGGAAGCCGCCTGGAGCACGTCGCTGCCCAGTTCGCTCGGCATACCGAGTGGCGCCGCGGTCTCCGGTGACCGGGTCGTGGTGGTGACCGAGCCGGGCGGGATGGCCGTGCTCGACCGGCACAGCGGAGTGTCGCGCTGGCAGCGGAAGGCGTCGTCCGGGTCGCAACAGTGGCGCAGGATCCAGGTCACCCGGGACGCCGTACTGATCTTCCTGGACAACGCGGTGCAGGTCCTCGACCTGGATACCGGCCGGCTGGCCCGGGAGACGGCACCGGTGACCGGCGCCGCCGCGAGCTGGACGACCCTGTTCCTGAGCACCTGCGAACCGCGCTGCGCCATCCGGGCGTACGACATCGGCAGCGGTCGGCTGCGCTGGACGCACACCAGGCAGAGCCGTTCGCGCGGCGCCGACGTGCCGGCGTACTGGACCGAACTGTCGGCCGATCCCGCGGAGGCGGCGCCGGCTCGCCCGGGCCGGCTGGCGGCCGACCGGCTACGCCCGCTGACCGCCGGGGAGACCCGGGTACTGATCGCCGGGCAGTACCAGGGCAACGGCGCGTACCGGACGCTGGCCCTGGACGCCGGTACCGGCAAGGTCCTCTCCGAGGGAGCGACGCTCGCCGACGGTGAGCGGTTCACCGTCGGCGACGACCGCAGCTACCTGCGCTGGCGTACGGCCGACCCGTGCGAATTCGCGGTCACCGGGTACGACGTACGGGGCGGGGCGGCGAAGTGGACGGCCCGGATCCGGCCACCCGGCCGCGACGTGGCCACGCAGCCCTGTGATGCCTGGGTTCCGCAGGTGGCCGCCGGGGCGCTGCTGGCGGCGACGCCGGAGGGGCGACCCCAGGCACTCGACCTCGCCACGGGACGGGTCCGGTGGAACGGCGACAACGGCACCTCCCCGCTGGCGACGGTCGGGGACGTGGTGGTGACGCGCCACGACGGGCAGCGGAGGATTGCCGGCCACGACCTGGGCACCGGCGACCAGCGGTGGATCTCGGAGCTGCCGGAAGACGGCGACGGCGGCCCGGAATGGGTACACCGGACGCTGGCCGCCGGAGAACGGCTCGGCTACCAGACGACGTACCAGCCGGCCGAGGGCCCCGAGCGCGAGCTGACCTGGGTCCGACACGCGGTCACCGGTCGGGTCGAATGGGTCGGCAAGGGCAGCAACGAACTACTGGGCGCCGGGGGCGGTGCGCTGGTGACCCGGGGGCTGTGGATCCACGGAGATCCGCCGGCGGACCGCTCCGCCATCCAGGTCCGGCTGTTCACACTCTGACCGCCCCACCGGCCGGTCGAGGGCGTTCGCGCTACGGCACGCGCCGCCGAGGTCGCGGCCCGCCACCTGACGACGGCTGCTTCGGCGCGCGTCCCGACCCGAGCGGGTCCGGGCCGCACCCTGCGGTGCGGCCCGGACCCATCGGTCAGCCGCCGGTCACCACACCGGTCAACACCGTGCTCGGTACCGGCCCTTCCGGCAGGTCGACGAAATGCAGCTCGACGAACTCGTCCGGTTCGGCCACCGAGTCGGTGATCGTCGGTACGGTGATCTCGCCGGTGGCCGCGGCCGGCTCGATGAACAGGTACGGCGCCAGCCAGGTCTGCGACAGCGGGCGCGGCGGCTGCACCGGTTCCAGCGAGAGCAGGGTGAACCAGTCCGGGTCGACGTCCGTGGTGGACAGTTCCACGCCGCTGGCCGGAGCCTGCGGCAGGGTGTACGCGTAAATGCCCGTCTCGGTCGGCGCCGACGAGGAAAAGCGCCAGGTCAGCGCCTCGCCCTCGACGGCGCGGGCGGAGGCGGACTCGATGGAGAGCGTCGGCTCGGGGTCGTCGTTGACGGTCGAAACTCCGCCGTAGTAGCTGCCGATCACGAAGCCCCGCTCCGCCTTGGCGGCCAGGGTCTGATTCTCGGTGTAGTTCCACACTGTGTCACCGGTGACGTCGATCGGCACCCGGATGGTGCGCTGCCCGGGCTGGACGGTGGCCAGCCAGGAGCGGCTCGTGAACGTCGTGTCGTCGGACTGGAACAGCCGCACCACGCCGCCGCCGTCTCCGGTGACGGTCACCGGGATCTCGTACGTCTTCGTGCCGGAGTCGCCCTCGGCGACCCGCAGGGTCCCGATGTCGAGCCGTGGCAGGCGTTCCGGGGACGCGTGCGGGGTACCCGGCTGCCAGCCCCACGCGTCGAGCAGCCAGGCCCGGCCCGGCCCACTGCGCGGGGTGAGTTCGATGGCGGTCAGCCTCGCGGGTGCGTCCTTGAGCGGCACCCGCACCTCCTGGCCCCAGTACGAGGTCGTGTTGTCGGTGCCGGGCAGGCCGTCGATCCGGACCTCGCCCAGCGTGCTGCGGCGGCCGTCCGTGCCGACGACGGTGACGCCGAGCCGGGTACCGGTCGTGTTCGGTGGGACGATCACGCGCAGCGCCAGGTCGCGGGCACCGGCGACGGTGACCGGGCGGGCCGGGGCCAGCCGGATCCGGCTGCCGGCGGCGGACCAGTTCAGCGCTGCCGCGTACCGGCCGGGCTCGGGGACGGTCCAGAGGAACGGCACGAAGTGCGCCCGGAGGGCGTTCCGGTCCTCCGGGGGGATACAGGAGCGCTCGGGGTCGTCGGTTACCTGGTCGCAGATCCGCGCGCCGCCGGACACCGTCATCGACGGGTCCGGGGTGAGCAGCCGGGTACGGTTGGCACCGAGCGCGTGGCTGAGCACCCGGGCCGGGTCGGCCGACGGTGCCCGCACACCGCTGCCGTCGAGCAGCGGCCGGACCCGGTCGTCGCCAGCGACGAACAGCCGCGCGGCGGCGGCGATGTAGGTCGCGCCGACGGTCTGCTGCTGCGTGGCGGTGAGTCGGGTCCCGGCGCCGGGCGAGCAGACCGGGTCGGGCTCGTCACCGGCACGGAAGTCGTCGACGGACGGTGCCACCGACTGCCCGGGCGTCCACTCGGTGTTGAAGAAGTTGTGGTTGGCGCCGACCACGTACAGCGCGCTGCGCAGCGCCCGGCTGCCGCTGACGTCCCGGGTCTCGTCCACGAACATCTGGCCCTGCAGGTCGGAGACGTCGCCGTCGCAGCCGGGCAGGATGGTCACCGACGGGACGTCCGGCACCGGGTCGTGGCCGAAGATGGTGGGACCGATGAGCAGCAGTCCGCGTACGCTCCAGCGGACTTTGCCGTGGTAGCCGTCCTGCGCGGCGGGCGGCGGAGTGAGCGAGTCCATCGTCGCGCGGCTGACGCCCTCGCCGCCGCGGGAGTGGCCCACCAGGAACACCCGGGACAGGTCGGCGCGCGGCGCGGCGCGCACGATCGCCGGAGCGTCGGCGCGTCCGGCACCCGCCCAGTCGGCCCAGTTCGCCAGGTGCAGCCGGACGAGCGAGGAGCGTGCCTGGGCGCCGCCGTCGTCGGCGTCCCAGTCCTGCCCGTTGACACCGTTGGCCGAGATGGACACGGTCAGGTAGCCCTGCGAGGCGAGCAGCCGCTGGGCCTGTAGGTAGCCCCGGTGGCTCGGGATCGGGTCGGTGCCGGCCGGGCACGGCCACTCCTGGGGCACCTCCTCGGCTCCTCGGTAGCAGAAGGTGTGCCGACCGTGCAGGAACAGGGCGAGCGGCCGGGTGCCGGACGCACCCTGCGGGGCGACCACGACGGCGCGCATCTCGACCTTCTCCGGGAAGTCGGGCAGCTTGACGGCGGGCAGGTCGTATTCTCCGGTGACGGACCGGTACGGCCCGGCGACGCCGGGATCGACGGCGCCGGCCGGCTGTGGGGCCGGCACGGCGGCAATCGGCGCGGTGCGGCGGGGGCTGCTGTGCGTCGGGGCCTGGTCGATCCGCCTGCCGGCGGCCCGCACCGTCAGTTCGCCGAACCGGACGGACCCGCTCAACCCGAGGCTGAAGGTGCGACCGTCCGGGTGGGGGCGAGCCCGGCCGAGCCGCTCGTCGCCCGACCAGAACTCCACGGCGGCGTCGCCGATCGGCACCCAGCTCTCCGAGCGCCACGTCAGCTTGCCGTCGGTCACCGACCAGCCGCCCGCGGCCGCCGACCGCGGCGAAGGGCTTCCGGGGGGAACCGCCGCCGCCTGCCCGGCCGCCCCCGTCACCAGCGTCAGGGCGAGCGCGGCCGAGATCAGGAATCTACGCATGCAACCGTTTCTATCGCAGGCGTGCAACGTCGTCAGGCAGCGCGTCGGCCACCTGTTCGGGCCGATGTCACCGGGTCTGCCGGAGACGTTGCGGCGGGACCCCGGCGGCGGCGAGCCGGCTGGCTATGACCGCGGACCCGGTACAGAAGGAAACAATGACATTGTCGTCGTCCCCGACGTGGCAGGCGGCGGCGAGCGTGCCGACGCCGATCGGGTCCAGGGCCGACACGTCCGACAGGTCCACCATCACACGCCACGGCCGGATCTTGCGGACCGCACGCACGAGAATGTGCCGCAGTTCGGCGGCGCAGTCGATCCCGACCGGCCCGTGCGGCTGCACGACGAGGGTGCCGTCCCCGACCGTCGACACCTCCACCAGGGTGTTGGGCACTGGACCGCCCTTCTTCACCACAGACTGTGTGATCGCCCACCTTATGAAGGCGGAAAGCAGGTGTCGAGGACGGCGCAAGGATTGCGCCTATATCGATATCGCGACGTGCCGCCAGACGCTCTCGGGCACGCGGTCGACAGCGCGTCCTTGATCCTGAGGCCTGATCCTCGGATCACTCGTGACCGGATCCTGCGGCATATTGACGTCCGTCGAGAACGTGAGGATCCTCTTGGGGCATCCGTCCCTTCGAGAGAAGAAAGAGGCAGTACCCGACATGAACTTCCTCTTCGCCGTCATCATCGGTGTCCTCATCGGCCTCATCGGCGGGTTCGCGCTGAAAGGCCGCCAGGCCAACGCCATCTGGCTGGCGCCCGCGCTCGCCGTGGCCGGCGCGCTGGTCGCCGCCGTACTCGCACTGCTCTTCGGAGACGACCGGCAGTACGGATGGAAGGAAATCAGCCTGCAGATCGTGCTGGCGATCGCCGGCGTGGCGCTGACGTACCTGCTCGGCAACCGCAAGTCGCCCGGCAACCCGGCGACCTCCACCCAGTAGTGCGCGCGACCTGGTCAGCGCCCCGGTGAGCTGCGGCGGTCCGGCCCGGGCCACGTCGGCGACATCCCCGGCTACGAGATCAGGGGCGCGGTCACCGACGACGGCCGGGCCGCCACCAGGCGCCGCGCCGCGCCCCGATGACCACCGATCGGCCGACGCCAAATCGCCCGACCGTCGCCGTACCCACCGAGGTGCGGCGATTCGGTGCCCGTGGGCAGGAAAGGGAACAGTCCAATCGGCGCCCGGCCCCGGACCGCTCAGGCCGAAGTGATGATCGGAGGTCCGAGGGCGTCGCGGGTACCCGCTGGCATCCTGGACTGGTGGCACCACCCCCCGACTCTCCCGCCCAGACCGCCCACCGCCTACGCCGCGCCGCCGCCGACCCGCCGACTCCGCATGCGGGCAGGGCCGGCTGATGCCCGATACCCCCGACCCGAAGCTCGTCAACCTGGCGATCGACTCGCAACAGGCCCTTGAGGAGCTGGCGCTCCAGCTGCGCGGCGACGTGCGGGTAACCGAACCGGCAATCCTGCTCGCCATCCTGCAGAGGATCGGCTCCGGACTGGAGGAGTGCATGACCGAGCTGGCCGGTGCCGCCGCCACCGCCGGGCAGACCGGACCGGCCGACGCGTTGCGTAAGGCCGTCGCACACCAGAACCGTGCCCTGACGTCGCTCAACGGCGCGGTCGCGACGATCCAACCGCAGCCGAGAACGCGTATCTGAATTCTGGACCAGTCGAACGCGTCCTGCGTCCCCGAGGCTGGCAGGCGCCGGCGTCGATCGTCCCGGGTAACTGTCCGGGGCGCCGGTCGGGCCTCGTCGCCCGCGTGCCGACGGGTGACGAGGCCCAGCCGTGGATCAGCAGTGGAGATTGGCGCCGGCCGGTACCCCGAGGATGCCGACGAACTGCTGGTACCTGGTGACGCGGCTCTGCACCTGGGCGGGGTTCCCGCCGTTGCATTCGATCGAGCCGTTGATGCTGCGGATGGTCTCGCCGAACCCGGCGCCGGTGGCCATCGCGTGGTGGGCGGTCATGCTGCCCGGCCCGTTCTGGGTCATCCAGTACCAGATCGCGGTCTTCCAGGCCACCGCGGCGTCGTTCTGCACCAGCCAGGGGTTCGTCAGCAGGGGTAGGCCGAGGGCGTTGCCGGCGGCGTTGTAGTTGAAGTTCCAGCTCAGCTGGATCGGCCCCCGCCCGTAGTAGGCGGCCTGTCCGGCGGGGCAGCCGTAGGGTTGGCCGGGGTCGCAGTAGTGCGGGTAGTTCGCGGTGTTCTGCTCCACGATGTGCACGAGTCCACCGGTCTCGTGGTGCACGTTCGCCAGGAAGGCCGCGGCCTCCTGGCGCTGGACGGTGGCGCTGCCGGTCTTGGTGAACGCCGGGTAGGCGCTGAGGGCGGCGACGAGTCCGGAGTACGTGTAGAAGGAGTTGCGGCTCGGGAACATCTGGTTGAACTGCGCCTCGCTGACCACGAAGCCGCCGGGGCCGGTGGGGGGCGGATTGGTCGGCGGTTGGCCGCCGCAGGTGTACGGCTCCCAGTACCAGGTGCTGACCACGGGGTCGTAGCCGGGGTTGTCATGCTCGGCGATGTAGTACAGGCCGTTGGTGTACCGCACGATGCTGCCGGTGGCATACCAGGTGCCGGCGACCCAGTTGGGATGGTCGCAGCTTCCTCCTGGTGGCGGCGTGGTGCCGCCGTCACAGGCGCCGAGGTCCTGCCAGACGCCGGTGGTGCCCGGCGGCGCCTCGTTCTGGGTCCACCATTTCGCCTGGTAGTTGCGCCCGCTGCGGGAGACCTGGTCGCCGCCCCAGTAGACGGCCGAGGACTGCCACGGCGCGGCGCAGGCCGCCGCCGATGCCGGGGTCGACGGGATGATCGCCATGAGTCCACTCGCGGCAACCAGCGTCGCGAGCGCGACCAGGGCGCGCAGTCTCGACATGTGGTCACTCCTTCCTGGGATACCTCGGGCCGACGGCGGGCCGCACATCGATGGAGGTGACCGTAACATGTTCTGTTCGTAAACCTTACTAATCTTTTTGTTCACAGTCCTTACTAATCGCACGCCGCGCCGCACGGGACTCGATTGCCCGCCGAGCCGGCGGTCCTGAAGCGCCCAGCGCCACCGGACCGGAGATCGCGCGGGTCGGCACGGCGCGGCGCAGCCGAGACTCGTGGGTCGGATTCCATCGTCCACATTCGATAGGGTCTGCACGCCGAACCTCCACGAGACCCACTCCGCACACCCAGGAGCGTGCATGCGCAGTCGCATCACCACCCTCGCATCGTCGGCCGCGACGGCCCTCCTGGCCGCCATGCTGCCGGTCACCAGCGCGCAGGCGGCGGCCCTCCCCCTCGGCAAGGCCAACTTCACCATCGCGGTCGGCGGCCTCAAGGTCGCCTCGACCGAGAACTGGGTTCGACTCGGCCAGTACACCTTCAGCCCCGACGGCACCGTCAGCGAGCGCCACTGGCACTGGTCACAGCGGGTGCGGGTGGCCCGGGCGTACACCGAGTTCACCGCCACCAACTGCGCCGACCGCGACTGCCGGGTCGCCACCGCGGGTGGCTACCAGTCGACGGGCGCGTCCAAGACCCTGACCGGCACCTACTCCGTCTCCGGCAGCACCCTGCGCGTCAACTGGAGCGGCGGGCAGTGGGAGGAGTGGACGCTGACGACGAAGGCCGGCGGCGCGCTGGCCAATGTGGAGCTGAGCGCCAACAACTTCGGCGCCACACACGGCTTCGGCAACGGCAGCAACGCCGGCTGGGACGCCCGCCGGCCGCTCTCCGCGATCGCCACCACGGACTGGTCCCGGTACGTACACCGCTACCACCTGTGGAAGACCAGTGAGGCCAGCGCCGCCCCCTACATCGACACCGGTGACGGCAGCCCCTTCTGGCTACGGAGCTGGAACGTCTGTTCGGGCGGCCAGTGCATCGCGGGGGAAACCGGCGCGGCGGGCACCGCCACGGCGACGGAGTACTACATCGCCCCGGCCAACTCCCCGACCGGCCACCGCCGGGACACCCTGTGGGGGTGGCGACTGCAGCACGCCATGGATCGCGGTGAAACCTGCTACACCGGCAACTCGCACGTCAAGCCGATGCTCCAGGTCGTCGACGACAACGGCGTCTTCCACGGCTGGGTGGGCGTGGAGGCCTCGCTGAACCAGACGGTGCCCGCCCAGGGTGCCCTCGCCGATGACATCGGTGTCTTCCGGATTCTCGACTGACGAACCTCTCTCAACCCCTGCCGGGTTCCGTGTCCGGCGACCGACCGGAAACCCGGTCGACACCGGCAGCACCAGTGGTGGACCATCACGGTTCGTGAAACGCCTGCTCCGCCGGATGGCGCTCGACGTCACGCCGTTACGCACGTCGCGGGACTATCGACTCCTGTTCGCGGCGAGCGGGGTGTCCGGGTTCGGATCGTTCATAACGTACGTCACCATCCCCTTCCAGGTGTACGCGCTGACCGACGATCCGCTCCTGGTCGGTCTGCTCGGCGTGTGCGAACTCGTACCCCTGCTGGTGATGGCCTTCGTCGGCGGCGCCCTGGCCGACTACCTCGACCGCCGCGCGCTGGTGCTGGGTGCCGAGGTCGCCTTCACCGCGCTCTGCGGCGTGCTGCTGGTCAACTCGCTCTTCGACCGCCCGCACCTCTGGCTGCTCTACGTCATCGCCGCGCTCACCGCCGCGATCGACGGCATCCAGCGGCCGGCGCTCGAAGGACTCACCCCGCGCGTCGTCACGCTGGACGAGATCCCGGCGGCCAGCGCGCTGAACTCCCTGCGGATGCAGATCGCACAACTCGGCGGCCCGGCCGTCGCCGGCCTGCTGATCGCGTCGGTCGACATGCCGTGGGTCTACGCGGTCGACCTCGGCACGTTCGCCTTCTCACTGATCTGCCTGTGCCTGGTCAAGGCCGTGCCGCCTCCGCCGGCCGCCGAGCGCCCCTCGCTGCGCTCCGTGGTGACCGGCCTGCGCTACGCGCGAAGTCGGCCCGAACTGCTCGGTACCTACCTCGTGGACATCAACGCGATGTTCTTCGGGATGCCACAGGCGCTGTACCCCTTCATGGCGAGCAAGCTCGGCGGCCCCGCGGTGCTCGGCCTGCTCTACGCGGCACCCGCCGCCGGTTCGCTGCTCGCGACGGTGACCTCCGGTTGGACCGGGCGGGTGCACCGGCACGGGCTGATGGTCGTGATCGCCGCCGGGCTGTGGGGCGTGGGGATCGTCGGCTTCGGCCTGACCGACTGGCTCTGGCTGGCGCTCGTCTTCCTCGCGTTCGCCGGTGCGGCCGACATGGTCTCGGGCATCTTCCGGATGACCATCTGGAACCAGACCATCCCGGATCACCTGCGTGGCCGGCTGGCCGGCATCGAGATGATCTCGTACGCCACCGGGCCGCTGCTCGGCCAACTCCGCTCCGGCGTCGCCGCCCGTTTCATGGGCATCGGCGGGTCGATCGTCTCCGGTGGTGTGCTCTGCGTGGTCGGCACGCTGGCGCTGGCGGCGGCCCTACCAGCGTTCATCCGCTACGACGGGCGGGACGGGCTCGCCAGGAAGCGGGCCGCCGACGAGGAGTGGACGGCCCGGGCAGCATCGATGGTCGCCGCAGGCGCGACCCCGACGTCCACGCGGCCCGGGTAACACCGGGACGCCAGGCACCGACGGTGACCGCAAGGGGTGCCGCGCGGTGTCAAAGATCTGTCGGAGTTGGTGTTCGCGTCTACCGACAATTTCCGCGCCCGGCGCTGCGGGCGTGTCGGGCGGAGGGCGTCCTACGGTCCATCCATGCCCTCCGGTCGCCTCGGCTTCACCATCACCCGGCCCGGCAAGCGGCCGGCAGCCGGGCTGCCGCTCACCAACCCGAGCAGCGGGTACGACTCGGCTTCTCCCCGGGGCGGCCGCTTGTAGCCAGTTCATGATCCGGAGGTACCCCATGCCCACAACCGACCACCGCACACCCGCCCCGCCGGGCCCGGCGAAGACGGATTCGGTGCTGCCGGAACTGCGGGAGATGTGGTGGGAGACCGGAGTGCGGGCGCGGGCACAGGCGGGCCTGTTCGCCGTCTTCGCCGAGCTGCCCCGCCTGGTCTGGGCCGCGCTGGTGGTGAGCTGGCGTGCCGACCGGGTCCGGACGTCGGTGGTGGCGGCGACGACGGTGGCCGCGGGGATGATGTCCGCATTCGGGCTCCTCGCCGCGCAGCGGGTGCTGGTGGAGCTGTTCGCGGGCGGTCCCACCGGCGACAAGGTGATCGCCGCACTGCCCGCGCTGGTCGCCCTCGCCGCGGTGACCGGGCTACGGGCGGGGATGGCGACCGCGATGGGGTACGCGCAGAACGGGCTCGCCCCGAAGGTGGACCGCGAGGTGGAGCGGCGCCTGTTCGAGGTGACCACCGCCGTCCGGCTGGAGGCGTTCGATGCCGACGCGTTCGCCGACGACATGGAACGCGCCTCCCGTGGCGCGGGCTCCACCACCGACCTGGTGCAGTCGTCGATGAACCTGCTCGCCGGGCTCGCCGGGCTGCTCGCCGTGGCGGTTGCCGTCGTCGTGGTCCACCCGTTGCTGCTGGTGGCGCTGCTGGTCGCGACGGTACCCAACGCGTGGGCGTCACTGCGCGCCGGTCACCTGCGCTACCAGACCTACGCGGCCGGCTCGGTCCGCCGGCGCCGGCTGTGGCTACTGCACCGCCTGATGGCCGAGCGGGCCTCGGCGCCGGAGCTGCGCTCGTACGGGCTGCGCCGGTTCCTGCTCGACCAGTACGACCGGGTGATGGGCGTGGAGACGGCGATCCAGCTCGCCCTGGCCCGGCGGGTCACCACGACCACCACCGTCGGGGCGATGGTCGGCGGCGTGGCCACGGCCGCGGTCTACGCCCTGCTCGGGCTGCTGCTCGTCGACGGGCAGATCCCGCTCGCCGCCGCGGCGACCTGCGTGATCGCCGTGCAGTCCGCGCAGCGCTCCCTGTCCGTGGTCACGTTCCAGGTCGACCGCGTCTACACCGAGGGCCAGCACTTCCGCGACTACACCGGCTTCATGGCGCGCGCCGCCGACTACCTCCCGCCCAAGGCCGTGCTGGCCCCGCACGCCGCAGCCGGTGGTCGGCTACGTGAGATCGCTGTCGAGGCGGTCAGCCTGCGCTACCGCGACCGGGACAAGTCGGCCGTCGATGGCGTGACCCTCACCATCAACGCGGGGCAGACGGTGGCGTTCGTCGGGGAGAACGGCTCCGGCAAGTCGACCCTCGCCGCCATGATCGCCACCCTGCGCACGCCCACCGGCGGGACCATCCGCTACAACGGCCGGCCCCTGCCGGACTGGGACGTCGACAAGCTGCGGTCCCGGATCGCGGTCGTCACACAGGACTACCACAAGTGGCCGTTCACCGCCGCCACGAACATCGCCATCGGCGACATCTCCAGCGATCCGGACCAGGACCGAATCGGGGCCGCCGCCGCCCGCGCCGTCGCACACGACATGATCTGCGAGCTGCCGCACGGGTACGACACGCTGCTCGACCGCACCTTTGCCAACGGGCAGGACCTCTCCGGCGGGCAGTGGCAGCGCATCACCGCGGCCCGCGGCTTCCTGCGCGACGCCGACCTGCTCATCATGGACGAACCATCCTCCGCCCTCGACCCCCGCGCCGAAGACGCGCTGTTCCAGGCGATCCGCGACCGGCAGGGCCGGGCCACCACGATCCTCATCACCCACCGGCTGGCCAACGTGCGGCACGCCGACCGCATCTACGTCCTGCACCACGGCCGGCTGGTTGAGGCCGGCACCCACGACGAACTGATCGCCGCCGCCGGCCGGTACGCCGAGCTGTTCTCCCTCCAGGCCGCCGGCTACGACACCAGCGCACCCACCACGGCGGTACTGCACCGGCAGGCCGCGTCCGCGTGAAGGTACGCCGGCATCCCCACGACCCTGCCGGCCGCCGGGACCGCGCCGTGGTCGCCGGGAAGCCGTGTGCGCCGTGGTCGCCGGGAGGCCGTGGCTGCCCAGGGCGTCGGCCAGCCCGGCGGGGCATGCTCGTCGGAGACGGCGACGGAGTGGGTTCCTGCCATCGCCATCCGGCCCGCCACGTCCCCGGCTCCGCCGCTCGCGATCGCCGCGCTGAGTTTGCCAGGCAGCGCGACGGCGCCGAGCCGCGGCATCGCGATCCGCGCGATCCCGTACCGCCGGACCGGGTCATTCCCGGCGCTGGATCCCGGTACGGATCACGGCGCTCGCGTCGCATCTGTGGAGGTACCGCGATCAACGACCGAGCCCGACAGACCTGCGGGCGTTCTCGCTGACCGACTTCACCAGGAGTGAGCCGAGCAGGAAAGCCAACGCCTGGCGATCAACCACCATCGCGAGTTGCGGATAGAGTCGGTACGGCGTCTTCACCTTGGCGCCGTGGTAGGGCGGCAACGCCTGGATGAGTTCGTCCTGCGCCTGGGCAACGACCTGCAACCGGTGTTCGTCGTCCGATGGTGCGGAAGTCTGACCGTCCGGCCACGGTAGAGTCACGATGACCCGCAGCGACGCCTACCAGGACCCCGACGACCAGACCGCGAAGGCGCCCTGCGTTCAGCCTCGACCGGCCCGGACAGCGCTGACGGTCTGACCGGGGTAGCTCAGGACAGCGAGTTGAGGAACGGCTCGTGGGCGTTCCTGAACTCCCAGCCGTAGTAGCGGTCCCAGTTGATCGACCAGGTCATCAGGCCCCGGAAGTTCGGGTTGGTGCCGCTGCGCGGGGTGTAGCCGCCACAGGAGGTGCCGCGTACCAGGCAGGTGACCGCCTGCTGCACGCCGGCCGGCGCCACGTAGCCGTTACCGGCGCTGGTGGCGGCGGGCGTACCGAACGCGACCTGGTCCTCGCGTAGCGGCGGGAAGACGCTGGCGGCGTTTCCGGCGACCGGGAAGCCGGCGAGCAGCATGTCGGTCATGGCGATGTGGAAGTCCGCGCCGCCCATGGTGTGGTACTGGTTGTCCAGTCCCATGATCGGTCCGGAGTTGTAGTCCTGCACGTGCAGCACCGTGATGTCGTTGCGCAGGGCGTGGATCACCGGCAGGTACGAGCCGGCGCGCGGGTCCTGCCCGCCCCAGGGACCGGAGCCGTAGTACTGGTAGCCGAGCTGCACGAAGAAGGTCTCCGGCGCCATGGTGAGGACGAAGCCGGCGCCGTAGCGCTGCTTGAGGGCCCGGATCGCCGAGATCAGGTTCACGATCACCGGGGTGGTCGGATTCCGGAAGTCGGTGTCGCCGGTGTTCAGCGACAGGGAGTGCCCCTCGAAGTCGATGTCCAGCCCGTCAAGCCCGTACCGGTCGATAATGGCGCTGACCGAGCTGACGAACCGGTCTCGGGCCGCCGTGGTCGTCAACTGCACCTGGCCGTTCTGCCCGCCGATCGAGATGAGCACCTTCTTGCCCTGCTGCTGCTTGGCCCGGATCCCGGCGATGAACGCCGCCTCGGTCTCGACGCCGGGGCATTCGCCGGCCGGGCAGAGCTGGAAGCGGATGTCGCCGGAGGTCACCGAGGTCGGTTCCCCGAAGGCGAGGTTGATGATGTCCCAGTCAGCGGGCACGTCCGCCATCCGGAGGTATCCGGAGCCGTTGGCGAAGCTGGCGTGCAGGTATCCGATCAGTGCCCGTTTCGGCAGCCCTCCGGTGGGCGGGGTGGTGGGCGGCGGCGTGGTCGGCGGCGGCGTGGTCGGCGGCGGAGTGGTCGGCGGCGGGGTCGTCGCCGGCGGGGTGGTCGTGGGTGGCGTGCCGGTGCCCCCGCAGGAGGCCCCGTTGAGGGTGCAGTCCGTCGGCGTGCCGGCGCCGGTCACGACGAAGCCGAACGACGCGGAGGCGCCCGGGGCGAGAGTGCCGTTCCAGGACCGGTTGGTGAAGGTGTACCGCTGGCCGGAGGAGGTCAGCAGGGCGTCCCAGTAGGTGCCGACGACGCTGCCGGCCGGCAGGTCGAACGCGACGGACCACGAGGTCAGCGTGCTGGTGCCGCCGTTGCTGACGGTGTACTTCCCCTCCCAGCCGGCCCCCCAGTCGGAGGTCTTGACGAACGTCGCGGTGGGCCCGGCGGCGAACGCGGGCAGCGCGACGGCCACGGCGCCGCTGGTCGCCAGCACCGCGGCGACGGCGGTGAGCAGCAGTGTTCTGGAGCGTCTCATGGGGTCCTCCGGAGGCGTCACTGGGCATACCCGACCATCGACAGGGTGGTTAATTATTAGGACTATTAACAGTTCCTGTCCAGACCCTGGCGGCACACCCGTCCTGCCGCGCCGACGGTTCCGTCCACCCAGACGATCACTTGAGGACGAGCGGAAGTTTCGCCGCCAGTTCACCCAGTTCGGCCTCTTCGGCGCCGGTAGGGGCACGCCGGCCGGTGCCGACCAGCAGCGCGTCCTCGTCCGAGAACCCTGCGGGGAACGCACTACCGGCTAGCTTTTCCAGCGTCTCGCGCGACCGGGCGAGGCCCTCGGCGGGCGGCTCGCCCGCGTACTCGACGTGCGCGATCAGGTCGAGATGGTGCAACGTCCACTCCAGGACGTACGCGGCCAGGTAGTCACGCACGGTGAGCACCTGACCGCGGGTGCTGACCCGCAGGCCCGGGTCGGCGAGTTCGGCGGCCCGACCGGCGGCGGAACCCACGTCGTCGAGGTGGAACTTCAGCAGCCACGGCTCCTCGTACGCGGCGGCCAGCCGGACGATCAGCGCGTCGAGCGGGTCGTCGCCGGTCGGCGGCGTCTCGGCGACCTCCCAGTAGGTGACCGCGTCGCGGGTCGGTTCGGATTCGGCGGGAGTCACGAGGGTGATCAGGACGTCCTGGGCATCGATGACGAGGTGGCACACCAGGTCCCGCACGAGCCAGCCGGTACAGCCGGAGGGCCGGGCGAAGGCCTCGTCCGGCAGTTCGGCGACCGCCGTGCGCAGCGCCGCCCAGGAGCGTGAGAAGAGGTCCACATCGGCACGATAATGCGGCGCCGTCCCGGTCGAGTCCCCCACGCTGGACGACGCCCGAAGCCGACCGGAACGAGTCCGAGCGGTAGGCAGCGCCGCCTGGATCTCGTCCGGTGCCACGAACGGCGGTCGGAAGGTTATCCGGGAAGCTCGCCGGTCAGGCGAAGACCGGCATCAACTCGTCGTGGATCAGGCGTAGCTGACTGTCGACGTCGGCCACCCCGGGTACGTCGCGGCCGGTGAAGGATTTCACCAGGCCGGCGTCGGTGATCGCGCAGATCATATGGTTGACGCCGGTCGGGGCAATGTCCCTCTCGATCTTCGCCCGCACCTCGTCGGGAGTGCCCGCCAGGGACAGCTTCTCAGTGATCTCCGGACTGGTCAGCTCGATGCCCCGCGCGAGGTCTCCCGCTGCGATGGCCTTGGTGATCGGCACCATCTCATCGGGGTGCACGCCGTTGCGTTCGAGCTGCTCGCGCGGCATTGCGGAGGCGTACAGGCCGACCATGCTCCGCGCCGCCTCCTTGGCGGCAGCCGAGTCCGGTCCGACAGCGAAGACGACCCAGGCGCCGATGTCCAGGGACCGCCAGTCCTTGCCCGCGCGCTCCGCGCCGATCCTGAAATGCTCGACCGCGTACTCGTAGGCGGCACGCGAGTAGCTGAGCGCGTGGTGCACGCCGTCGGAGAGTTCGCCGGCAGCCTGGAAGGACTTCGGCCCTCGCATCGCACCGATCTTGACGGGGAGGTGCTGCTGGACCGGCCGGGCGAAGGTGAACAACCCGTCGTAGGAGTGGAATTCACCATCGCGGGTTATGGCGCCCTGGTCCAGCAGCGTACGGACGACCTCGACCGCCTCCTTGACCCGACTGAGCGGCTTGGTGGTGGTCCAGTCGATCTTGTATTGCGCCAGTACGCCGAAGTTGCCGCTGCCCAGCACGACCTCGGCACGGCCGCCGGTCAGCTCGTCGAGGGTCGCAGCGGCCTGCGCGATGAGGCTCGGTTCGCGGAGCGTGACGGACGACAGGCTCGGGCCCAGCCGGATCCGCGAGGTCTGGGCCGCAGCGGCGGCGAACAGCAGCCACATGTCCTTGTGCCACGGCTCGTCGGCCGCGTACACGGCGTAGAGGCCAAGTTCGTCCGCCAGCCTGATGGATGCGAGTGACTCGCTGATCGGATAATCGGGGAGCATCGCGTAGCTGAACTTCACGGTGGTGCCTCCTTGGCCGCGGGTCGTCGGCACACGTGGGGGAAGCAGTGCGGTTGAAGTACGTAGCCACCCAACCCTAACCATCACCTGTTCGACGTGTCGATTGTCGGAAGCTCCACCCACGCCCTGTCCCGCACCGAGGCGGCCTTCGCTCGGTCCGTCCCGGCGGCGACCGCCGACCGCCCCGAGCGGGGCCCCGCCAGCCGACCCGGGGCGGACGGTCCGCCACAGCCGACCCGGGGCGGACGGTCCGCCGCCAGCCGACCCGGGGCGGACGGTCCGCCGCCGTGACACGGCCCGCGCCGCGACGACAAGCTCGACGATGCCGAGCCCCGGCCGACGAGGCTGGCGGCGAATGAGCGAGGTTCACCACCGAGCTACAGAGATTTCAGGCATCCGCACTGTCTGCTTCGCCATTCGTCTTTGATGATGGAATTCCGGACGTAGGGAGGCGGCACGGTGTCATCCGTATACTGGCTCGCGCGCTCGGGAATTGCCGTCGTGGGTAGGACGCCGCGTCGGGTGAGGAACGGACTTGCTTCCACCGTCACCTCGGCGAGCTACCTGGGATGGCGCTCCAAGCGCCTGGTGACGCAGGAAAACATGGCGAAGGTCCTGGGTCTGCCCGCGTCCGATCCTCGGGTCAGGCGGGCCGCGCTGAGTTCCTGGAGCAACTACGGCCGGACGGCGGCATCACTGATCTGCCTGCCCTATCTGGACATGCTCGACGTCGACGCACGCACCCAGGATCTGACCCAGGGAATGACCTGGACAGAGTGCATCCGATCGGCGATGGCCCCCGGGAAGGGGGTGATCATCACTACCGGTCATTTCGGGAGTTGGGACCTTGCCGGCGCCATCGCCGCGCGCCACGTCCCGCTCTCCGCCATCGCGGACACGTTCAAGGATCCGCGACTGAACAACCTCCTTCAGGGACATCGGCGGGAGAAGAGCGTTGACATCATCCCGGTGTCGAGTGCCGTCCGTCGGGTGATGCAGGAACTCGTCGCGAGCAGAGCGGTGGCGATCGTCATTGACCGGCCGGTGCCCAGAGAACGGGGCGTGGAGGTGACGTTTTTCGGCCACAAGACCTACGTGCCCGTCGGTTCGGCCGCACTGTCGGTGAGATCCGGGGCGCCGATCATGCCCGGCTACGTCTGGTACGCACCGAACAACCGCTATTACATCCGGGCGTTCCCGCCGATGTTCCCGAACGCGGCGAGTAGCCACACCGAGCGGAAGCGGGAGATACGGCGCCTGGCGCAGTACATGTTCGCGTGCCAGGAAGAGGTGGTACGGCAGTGCCCGACGCAGTGGTTCATGTTCCGCCGATTCTGGCCCGTCGAGGCGGAGGTACCGGCAGCGAAGGCCCCGGGGGCGATGGCCGCGTAGCCGCACACCGCTCGGCGAGGCCGCTTCCGAACACCATGCGTCGCACGCCTGCGGGTGTGCGGCGTGCCCGACGCAGGTACGTGGCAATGCCCGTGATCGGCGCCGCGATCAGCCTTGGGGCGCCCGGCGCTCGGCCCGGGACTCGCGGCGGCGACGGACCATCCGGCGCGGCGGGTCCACGAACCAACTCCAGGCACATTGTGCGACGTAGGCGGCGGGGTTGAGCCGGGCCGGTGGCTGCTCCTGCCCACCGGCCCGCACCCTTCGGTCGAGGATGGCTCGGCGCAGGTCGTCCGGTGTGGTTCCGGGAAAGCGCGTGTAGGCGGCACCGATGTGCTGCCAGAAATGCGCGTCGCTCGCACCGATCTCGGCCAGGCCCCACTCCTCGTTGGCCGAACGCACGGCGGCGCGTCGGGTCGAGTTGGCAGGGCTGGGATTGTAAACCTCGATCCCGTCGATCTCGTATCCCGCGGTGAGCAGTGCGTCGATCCTCCGGCGGCTCAGGCTCGGCACCAGTGTCCCGAGGGGGTGCGGCACGACCACCAGCCCTCCCTGCTCCTTGATGGCGTCGATGCTCTCCTGAATTGGGCGCAGCGGCTTGGGCGCCTTCGTGACGAAGAGGCCGAGGAGATGGCCGTGACGCGTCGAGACCTCGACTCCGGTGATCATCCGCACCGGGGAGTTCTGTTCGGCCAACAGTTCCTCGACCCGCCGCGCACCCTCGACATGGTCGTGATCGGTAACCGCGATCAACGTCAGTTGCCGGAGAGCCGCGGTCTGGACCAATCGCGCCGGGCTGATCCAGCCGTCGCCCAGGTTGGTGTGCATGTGCAGGTCGGCCCGGCCGAGACCGGCCGCCGGCAGCGTGCTGTCCACTCCGGGTGCGCTACTCCTCTGGTCGGGCACGTCACGATCGTAGGCGTACCGCCGCTCGGCCCGGGCCGCCGCCGAGGTCGTGCATCGGGCCGGGAGCCGGCGGTCGGTGCCGGGCGCCGCCGTGCCGGGACGGACAGCTTTCCGACATTGATCGACCTTGGCGGATCGGCGCTACCACGACCGGTCATCCGTCGCTCATCATGGATGTCCGGGTGTCGGGGGCACCCCGCCGCCGGCAGTAGCCGAGAGCGAGGACCGTCATGCGCAATCGTCCGTCCCGAGTGGCCCGTTGGCTCCGTATCCTGCTCGTGCCCGCCCTCGCCGCCGTCCTGACCGCCGCCTCCGGCACGGTCGGGTACGCGGCGGCGGAGCCGGCACCCGCCTGTGGCGTGCGGTACCAGGTCACCGGAGCGTTCCCACCGGCCATGCAGGCCCAACTGATCATCAGCAACCTCGGCCAAGCCGAGATCAACGGGTGGACGCTGCGATTCTCCTTCCCCGACAAGCAGCCGCTGTACTTCTTCGGAGCGGAGCTGGTCAGCCGGGGTGCGGACACCGTCACCACCCGGGACCTCGGGTTCAACGCCGTGGTCCCGCCGAACGGCAGCGTGACGATCGGCTATCTCACCACCATTCCCGCCCCGACCCCGACCAACTTCGCGGTGAACGGCGCACCCTGCCAGGCCGGGTAGCGGCCGGTCCCGCGACAACCGGTTGCCGGACGGCCCGCCGCACCTGCCGGATGGGACCGGGCCCCGACATGTGACCGACCACCGCCCCGTCGGCGCGGCGCATCCGCACCGACGAGGCGGCTGGTCACCTGGGCTTACCGCTTGACGATCCTGATCGTCGCCGTGCGGTACTTGTCGCGCCGCTCGTTCTTCGTCGGGTCGTAGTTGTTCTCGATGTTGCCGGCGGCGTCGACCGAGAACCACCGGAACGTCGTCGTCTCGGTCACGTGGAACACCTGCCCCGGCTCACGGAACTCGGTCGCCTCGTAGCGCGGCGAGTCCAGGGTGGGCCGGCTGCCATCCGTCGTGTAGTAGATGGTGGCCGGCTCGCTGGTCTCGAAGCGGACATCGACGGAGTCGTAGTACTTTCCGCCGCCGGGCAGCAGCCGGGACGTGGGGTCCTTCTTGTCGCCGCCCCACTCCGCCGCGATCCGGAACATCTCCATGATCCCGTTGGCGTACTCCATCGTCTCGGCGTGGCCGCTGACCAGCGCCGGATCCCCCACCCACGGCGGCTGGAACGAGCCGCCCTGCCAGTCGCCGGTGGCCGGGTTGTAGATCGAGCCGCCGACCTCCCAGCCGAAGGCGTAGATCCCGTAGGTGTGGTACAGGTCCTCGCGCACGTTGCCGGCCGAGGAGTAGAGGACGTCCGACGACCCGCCGACGTTCTCCGGCGTGACCACGGTCTCCCGGTGCGCCTTGACCTGCGACAGGATCCGGGCGGCCGACTGCCAGTAGAACGCCTCGTCACCCAGGGGCGGGCGCGGCGTGGTGATGCGGCCGTCCGCGATGTAGGCGCCGGGCTGCCAGAAGAGCTGGCCGCCGTTGGAGTGCACCGACATCATGAACTTGATGTTCGAGTACTTCTCGACCAGCCAGATGATGTTCTTCGACTCGGGCTCGGAGAGCTCCTCCGGTCCCTGGTAGGTGTTGCTGACGCAGTCGGTCGACCCACCCGCGTAGCCGTCGTGGCCCGAACCGACCCGGTAGTTGCGGTTCAGGTCGACGCCCCAGGCGTTACGCCGGGCCGGGTCGGCGTTCTCGTCCGGGCAGTGGTTCGTCATGTTCCGTCGCTGCGACGCGAAGTTGTAGAAGCTGTAGTTCGCGCCGTCCGGGTTGTTGGAGAGGATGAGGAAGATGTCGGTGTCGTTGACGATCTTCTTCGTCTCCCGGTCGGACCGGTAGTTGTGCACCAGCCGCTCGGCCGTCTCCAGCGTGGTCGTCGCGGGTACCCACTCGCGGGCGTGGTCCTGCGCCTGGATCAGCACACCCGGCTTCTTGCCGTCGCGGTGCTTGCCGATCCGCAGCACCGGGATCGTGGCCGGGCCGCGTGGCACCTCGCCCTCCGGTGCGCCGGCACGCTTCTCGTCGAGGAAGTCGGTCAGCGCGACCGGACCGGCCGTCGGGGCTACGATGCCGGTGCCGGCGTTCGTCCGGTACGGGTGCGCCCGGTCGATGAGGCCCTGCGACCCGGTCTCCAGGGCTGCGGCCACCTGCGCGGCGGTGCTCGCGAGCCCGCCCGAGGCGTCCTTGCCGAGGAGGACCCGGACCGCCTTGCCGACGACCTCGACGGCGAGCGGCAGGTTCGCCCCCGGACGGTCCACGAACTCGACGGTGATCTCGTTGCCGCCCTCGTGGCCCCACGCCGCCGAACTGACGACGACCGCCTCCTGGCCGGTACCGCCGATGGTGGCCTGCGCCTTGCGCTGATAGCCGTTCGTCTTGTTCGGTAGATAGACGATCTCGGCGATCTCCGGGTACTGCCGGGCGATCTCCTCGGCGCGGCGGTAGAGCTGCTGCGGGTGCCGGTAGCCGTCCACGAAGTCCGACTTGTAGCCGGGATTCGCCGTCAGTGGCGGCGGAGCGTCCTCAAGCCAGTTGGAGACGAAACCGGTCGTGACGCCGCCGGTCGAACTCGTCACCCGGATCTGCTTCGGGCGCGCGTCGAGCTTGAACAGGTTCCGGTGGAACATGTACTGCCCGGAGTCGACGAACCGGCTCATCGTCCGGGCGAAGCCGAACGGCGTGCCCCGGCCCGAGTCGTTCTCGAGCTGCATCGTGACGACCGGATCGGACTGCTGCCCTTCGGTGGTCCGTGCCTCCACGTAGAGGAAGCCCTGGCCCTTGGTGGTGAACCAGTCGGCGCGGACGACCCGTACCGTCTTTTCGTGGTTGACCGGCTGGACGGCCCGCGCGCCGAGGGCCTGGAGGCCGCCGTCGGCCTCGTCGCTCCACGCGAAGCTCTCGCCGTTGCCGAGGATGGTGACGCCCATAGCCTTGAGTTCGGCGACCTGCCCGGCGGTCACCACCGCCTCGCCCTCGATGCCGGCCGGCACGCGCCGGAGCCCGTGCTCAAGGTCGAAGCCGGCGGCGACCACCTTGTCCAGCATGTCGGCGCCGGTCAGCTGGATGCGCACCAGGCGTACCGACTCCTGGTCCTCAAGCTGCGATCGTCCGGCACCGCCCGTGGCTGCGGACTTCGCCGGATCCGCGCCTGCCGGCGCCGTCGCCATGAGGACCGTCCCGACCAGGGCGGGCAACGCGAGCAGCGCGATGCGCAGTCGTCTGCGTCGCATGCTCCCTCCTTCTGTTTGCGGCCTGTGGTTGATACCGGGCCGGCCCCAGGTCGGGGCGGCCCGATCCGTTCAGCACGGTCGTGCTGAGCTCACCCACGGTGAGCCGTGGTACAACGTGGTCGACCACCTGCAAGAGCATGGTGCGGCCTGTGGGCGGGCTGGGTGCGGTGAGCGTATGCGCATTTTTCGCATCGACGGGTGGCGCGAACCGGATCTTGAGCATTACTTGAGCTTGTCGTCCCGCCGTGGCCACGCAGACTAATACATGTCCTATCTGGACCTTTCCGTCTTCGCTGCGACCGGAGCCGGATCAGCGGCGGCCCTTGAAGACACTCTTCGGGATGTAGCAAGGGCACCACGGGCCCGACCGGAGCCGCTACCGGGTGCTCGGATCCGCCCTCTCGATCTTGGAGGGTCGGCACACCGTCGCCGTCCGGTGTTTCCACCGCGTGACGGTCGTGCAAATCCGGTGCTTCCGCCCGGTGCCACTGGGCCCGGCGTCAGGTGCGGGCCGGCGACGACCCCTCGATGACCTCGACGACGCGATGGACGGCACGCCGGCACTCCTCGTCGAGCCGCCCGACATTGTCCTCGGCGCCGTAGTAGACCAGGGTGTCGTCCCGGTCGGCCAGGCTGCGGAGCGTCGGCAGCGCCGCCGCCGCGACCGGTCCGAACGCGGCGAGCAGGTCGAGGGCCTGCACCAGGTCCCGCTGGCCGGGCCGGTCGGTGAGGACGGCCAGCGTCGGCTCGACCAGCACCTCCGCCTCGCCGGTGTGTCGCCAGAGTGCCCGGGCGGCCGCGATCCGGGCACCGCGTCGCACGGCCGGGTCGGCGAGCAGGGCGCGCAAGGTGTCGACCCCAGCGGGGTCGCCCAGCTCGGCGGCGAGGTCGGCGGCCTCGCCCCGGGCCTCGGGCCAGCCGGCCCGCAGCACGGCGGTGACCAGCGGGAGCGCGCTGTCGGGTTCCCCGGTCCACCGCCACAGCAACCGGGCGAGCGCGACCTGCCCACTCTGGCCGGTCAGGCTGCTGGCCGGCTCGGCGGCGACGGCGGCGGCGAGCCGGGTCAGCAGGCGCCGGGCCGGCTCACCGACCTCGACGAGCAGGCCGACGGCCCGCCCGACCCAGCCATCGGTCTCAATCTCGTGCACGGCGGTGTCGAGCGCGGGTTCGGGATCGCCGGCCAGCCGCCACACCGCCCGGGCGGCGGCGAACCGGGCCGGACCGTCGCCGCTGGCCGCATGGTCGCGCAGCAGCGGTACGGCCGGCGCGGCGGCGGCACCGACCGCGGCGAGCGTCTCCGCGACCTCGGCCACCGACTGTCCGGCACGAAGCAGGACGGTCAACTCGGGTACGGCGGGCGCGGCGGCCGGGCCCCAGCCGGCGAGGAGTCGGACCAGCCCGACACGTTCGGTGGCGTGCGAGACCGGCCAGGCGCCGTCGGACAGCCGGCCGAGCTGCGCGGCAGGGTCGAACGGCACGTCGGCGGGCACCCGCGCCAGCCGGTGGCGGACCGCGTCGAGCAGACCCGGATCCGCCGGTACTCCGGCCGAGGCGAGCGCGGTCACGGCGTCAGGACCGGCGGTGCCGGCGGCCAGCCTGGCCGGCAACCGGTCGGCGTACCGGGGGTCGCCGATCTCGACCAGGGCGGCGAGCGCCTGACCGGCCGCGAGATCGTCGTCCCGGTCGACCAGCCCGGCCAGCGCGTCGGCGGCGACGGCGGTGGCGTCGCCGGCCCGGCGGAGTCCCCAGACCGCCGCCTCCCGGACCTCGGGGGCGGGGTCGTCGAGCGCGGTCGCCAGCACCTGCACCATCGGCCCGCGCACCGACCGGTACCGGCCGACCAGCCCGCCGCCGCAGCGGGCCGCCTTCTCGCGTACCGCCGGATCGGTCGAGGCGAGCAGTGCGGTGACCACGGCGGGCTGGTCGGCGCGGGCGAGATGGTCGAGCAGGTCCTCGATCGGATCCCAGTTCCACAGGTACGGGCCGACCTCGACGCCGTACGCGTCCTCGTCGCGGTCGAGCCAGGGGTCCCCGTCGGCCCAGCCCGCCCGTACGGCCGCGACCGCCACGTCGCCGGGCCACGGTGCCGGCGCGCGGGCCGCGGCCAGTGCCGCCGCGGCGCGTACGGTGGCCGGCCCGTCCGCGGCGAACGCCTCGGCGAGCAGGCTGGTGGTCGGGTCGAGGGCGGCCGCCGCGATGACCAGCGCTCCCCGGGCGTGGGCGTCGGTCTCGATCGGCCAGCGGCCGTGCAGGGCCGTCAGGATGTCGCCGGCCCGCTCCGGGCACTGCCCGAGCGCGTAGGCGGCGGCCAGCCGGGTCCACGGTTCGGCGGCGGTCAGCAGTGGAAGCAGCCGGTCGACCTGGGCGGTGACCGTGGCGCGGAGTGCGGCCAGCGTCGGCTTGTCCGGGTCGACGATGTCGGCCATGTCGCCGAGCAGGTGCGCGATGCCGCCTGGGTCCGTGGTGCCCGGATCGTCCAGCAGGGCGGCGAGGAACGGCACCGCCGGGGCGGTCGCCGAGCACACGTTGCCCTGGTGCAGGATGCGGGCGCGCAGCTCGTACAGCGACTGGAGCGCGTCCTCCTCGTCGGGACCGGCGACCCGGCGGATCAGGTCGGGCACGTCGCCGGCAGGGCCGTACGCGTGCGCCAGCTCAGTCCACGACACCCGGTCGAGTTCGTCCAGCACGGGGCGACGGTACACACCCTCGGCGTCCCGCGTCGCCGGCGTCCCGTCGTCCAGTCCGCCCTGGCGCTCTGCCCCACCGCGAAGATCGTCAAGACCGGATTGTCGGTACGCTTGACGGGATTGCCGTGGTGCGCCTGGAATCCAGCGCCAAGGAGGCCCCGCCGTTCCCACAAGGGACAGCGGGGCTGACGCGGGACCCGGCCTCCGGTCCGGGCCGGATCCGCGCCCCGAGTCGCCGCCGGGATGGCAGCCCTCCTCGTCCCGCTCCGGGGGCTGCGACGGGCACTGCTGCCACCAGGATCGCCGAGCCGGGTACGGCGCCGCTGTCCACCTCCGCCGGCCGGACCTTGTAACATTGCCGCGTTCTTCAGTCGGCTGCTGAAACGAGACGACATGCGGTGGTTCCGGCGTCTGCTGGGTAGGAGGCAGGTCCAGCACGATCCGGCCCGGCAGGAGGCACTCCTGTCGGACCTTCGACACCGGTTCGGCGCCGGCGCGCAGGTCCGGTTCGCCGACCAGGCCGACGCGGTCATTCGGTTGCTGGACGGCGACGACGGCCTGTTCGTGGCGGCCAGGGTCATCCGGGAGTTCGCCGACGCGGCTCACGCGGACCTTTTCGCCCAGGCCACCGAGCTGTACCGGCATACCGGTCGCCGGCTCGTGGTGGACCGCCGGAACTACCGGCCGCTGTGGCGGGAGGCCGGGCCGCAGTTGCGCTGGCCGCTGCTGGCGCTACCCTGCGGCTTCCACCCGTACGCGCAGGTGGCCGGGGCGGTCACGGTCGTCGGCGCCCGGGCGCCCCGGCTGGTGCGGATGACCGATCCGAGCCCGCTGCTACGACACGTGTTCGAGGTGCTCGATCTCACCGCCGCCGGCTGGGAGTACGGCCGGGTCCGGGCGGACGTCGACGCCGCCGCCTTGGCCAACCGGCTGATATCGACCGCCCAGCAGATCCGCGCGGCCATGGACGACCCACCCCGGCTGCCGCCCCCGGCCCGCGAGCTGATGCGGCGCAACAACAACATCGACGTCTATGACCACACCGGCCGCCGGGTGGTCAGCGCGATCAATCTGGGCGCGGAGATGAGACCAGCCCTGCTGGCCTGAGATCCCCGTCAGCCGGCGAGCCGCCCCGAAGCGTGCCAAGAACCGACCCGAAGCGGGGCAAGAACCGACCCGGAAGCGGGGCAAGCGCTGGCCCAGGCGCGCGCGGAACCGGTCGGCCGAGGCCCGGCTGTCCCCCAGGCTCGTGCCGAGGAGCGATTGCGCCGTCAACGCACGAATGTCCCATTTCGGCCGCCGCCGAGCCCCATGTCTGGCCGGACACCCGGGGTCAGTGGCCACCCCGACCCACGCCGCGCACGCCCCCGGCGCCACCGACCACGATTCCGGCACCATGCGGCTCGACCGACATACATCCGCCGCTGGTGGTGACTCGGAGTCCGCCGTGGGTAAGCGCACCGCGCGGACGGGCCCTCGGTAGGGCAACGGCAGGTGACTGCCGCGTCCGGGAGCGGATCGGGAGGACGGTCATGGGATACCGGGCGCGTCAGGGCGAGCAGCCGGTCGATCCGGACCGCGCCGAGGACGAGGACGGCCAGGCCAGGTTGACACAGGTGGTCGCCGAGACAGAGGTCCCGGCGCCGTCGGGTACGGACGAGAGGCCGGACATCGTGACCGAGGACGACAACTCCGGGGTGGCCGGCGGTGCGTCCGGCGGTAGCGGCGGCAGCTCGGCGACGACCGGGCACCCCGATTCGGTGCATTGAGCCGACGCGCTGAGCGCCACCCGCACCTGTCGCGGTCATCATCGGCCGGCGGCTGTTCCCAGGGCCGGTCAGCGCGACGGCAGGCCCAGGCGTTCCAGGATCTCCCGCAGCCGGTGCCGGCCAGCCATCGACGCCGGCCCACGGAGGCGGTCCAACACCCTGCCGCTCCAGTTGCCGGACAACCCGAAGCGGGCGTTGTACCCGGAGAGGATCTTGTCGTAGGTGGCGATGTGCGCGTCGGCGGTGACGGCGTCGTACTGCTCCCGGTGCAGGACGGCGGCCTGCGGCAACCGCGGCTTGATGTCGGCCTGCTCGGTGGGATCGGGCGCGCCGACGGCCAACCCGAAGGTCGCCACCGCGTGCGGCGGTAGCTTCAGTTCCGCCGCGACCTCGGCGGGCCGGTTGCGGATGGCGCCGACGAACACCGAGCCGAGGCCGAGCGACGCGGCGGCCACCACCGCGTTCTGGGCGGCCAGCGCGGTGTCGACGAAGCCGATGATGGTGGTCTCCAGGTAGTCGGCGGCGGCGACCTCCCGGTCGGCGCGTGCCGCCAACCGGCGGGCCCGGTCGAGGTCGGCGACCCAGACGAGGAAGAGCGGCGCCTGCGCGACGAAGGCCTGGTTGCCGGCGAGCCCGGCCAGCCGGGCCTTGCGCGCGGGGTCGCGCACCGCCACCACGCTCCAGGCTTGGAGGTTGGACGACGTCGGCGCGGATTGTGCCGCCGCGATCAACGCGGTCAGTTCGTCGTCGGTGACCTCGCGCGGCCCGAACTTGCGCACGGAACGGTGTGCGAGTTGCAGGTTGAGCACATCGCTGGCCACCGCGAGAACGGCGGCGGGGTCACCGTAGCGGGCCGCGGCCGTCATCGCGCCGTCACCTCGTCCGCCGATCGCCGGGTCCGGTGCGGGGACGGTTGGCCGGGGCGGACCCGGCGGGCGGGGCGACGGCACCGGGAGGGCCGGGGTGGGCGGGCATCATCTGCGCGATGGTGCCATGCGCGGCCCGGGTGGGCCGATCCGGTGTCCGGATCGTTCTCCCGTTCGGGCGTGTGTGCCGAGGTTCCAGCCGGCTGCTCGACCTGGCCGCCCGTGGCGAGGTGCTCGGCGACAACCTCTACACCACCCCGGCCGGTGCGGCGGCGGTGGCGCGGGCACGATCTGGCTGGTCGGTTCGGCGGAGGACGTGGCGAAGTCGCTGCGCGGGTACCAGCCCCTCGGCGTCACCCAGTTCGCACCCTCCGACACCCCCTACCTGCCGGAGATCACCCGCCAGGGCGACCAGCTCCTATCCCTGCTCCGGAGGTGAGCGCGGACACCTCGGGTGACCATCAGGTGACGGCCGGCGACAAGATCCAGTAGCGGCCGGGCGGCATTGACATGTTTCAGCGTCTTGCTTGAAACTTATCAATGTCGGCATCGGCGATCATCGATTGCTGTCCGCCGAGACCATCACCCCACCCGGAAGGAGAGCCCTAGTGGCCATCACCTCGGGCTGCTCTAAGATCCGCTCGACGGTCGTCACGCTCGCGGTAGCGGCGCTCGCGGTCGTCGGAACGGTAACTGTAGTAGCGAGAACAACCGCCGCCGAGGCCGCCGCCGACGTCGTCGTGGCCGCCTCGACCGTCGAAGACGAGGGCGCCGACTGCCCCGTGCCCGGCTCGGGCTCGTCGACATCCAACTCCAGGCTCCCCGACCCGTTCCGCAAGATGGACGGTACCCGGATCACCAGCAAGGCCGACTGGCGATGCCGCCGGGCGGAGACCCGGGAGCTGGCGGAGCGGCACGTCTACGGCCAGAAGCCGGCGAAGCCGGCCAGCGTCACCGGTACGGTGTCCAGCACCAACATCACGGTGAACGTGTCGGACCAGGGCAGGAGCGCGAGCTTCTCGGCAGGCGTCCAACTGCCGAGTGGCACTGGCCCCTTCCCGGCCGTCGTCGTCGTGGGCGGTTTCGGGGCGGACACCTCGACAATCCGGTCCGCCGGTGTCGCCACCATCAGCTTCGACCCCCTCGCGGTGGGCCGGGAGGGCACCCCCCGGAACAACAAGCAGGGCGCCTTCTACAGCATCTACGGTGCGTCCAGCAGCACCGGGATCCTGATGGCCTGGGCCTGGGGCGTGAGCCGGATCATCGACGTCATCGAGCAGTCCGGCGGCAACATCCTCCGGGCCGACGCGATGGGCGTTACCGGCTGCTCCCGGTACGGCAAGGGCGCGTTCACGATCGGCGTCTTCGACCAGCGCATCGCGCTGACCATGCCGATCGAGTCCGGCAGCGCCGGCGTCGGCGCCTTCCGCTCGATCGCCACGGAGAGCGGAGCCCAGCCGCTGAGCAGCGCCTACTCCGAGCAGCCGTGGCTCGGTGACGCGTTCAGCTCGTTCACCGGCAACCCGAACAGCCTGCCGATCGACACCCACCAGATGGTGGGCATGGTGGCGCCGCGCGGGCTGTTCATCATGGACAACCCGCACGTCGACTGGCTGGGCGCCAGGTCCGGCAGCGTGGCGGCCCTGGGCGGCGCCGAGGTCTACAAGGCGCTCGGTGCGGGTGACAACATCACCTACTGGTCGGACGTCCAGGACGGCACCCACTGCGCCGTCCGGTCCGAGTGGCGCACCCCGCTGCAGCAGTACCTCCAGAAGTTCCTGCTGAAGACGGGCAACGCCGCCGGCACGATGCGGATCTCCAGCCGGAAGGCCGGCAACCTGGCCGAGTGGCGGGACTGGCAGACCCCGACCCTGACCGACGGCCCGGGCACGACGCCCACCACGCCGCCGACCAGTGGGCCGACCACGCCTCCGGTCACCACCCCGCCCACCACGCCGCCGCCGACCACGCCGCCGGTCACCGGCGCCTGCTCGGCGACGGTGTCGCTCAACCAGTGGACGGGTGGCTTCGTCGCCACGGTTCGGGTCACCGCCGGCTCCGCGCCGGTGAACGGCTGGACGGTCTCGGTCACCCTGCCGTCGGGCGCCAGCGTCACCAACGTCTGGAACGCCAACCGCAGCGGGAACACCGGTGCGGTGCAGTTCACCAACGTCAGTTTCAACGGCTCGATCGCCGCCGGCCAGTCGACCGAGTTCGGCTTCCAGGGATCCGGTTCCGGGTCGGGCATGAGTCCGACCTGCTCCGCCGGATAGCCTCCGGCGTCCGGGAGCTTTCCCGCGGGGCCCGGTGCGGCGGCGACGAGCCTCCGCACCGGGCCCCGCCCGATTCCCCTCGTCGGCGGCGACTTCGGCAGTGCCGGGCTGGCCTGTTCCGGCATGGTCTTCCTCAACCTCGCCCGGGTCGACAGCGCGGTCATCCTGAAGGACGCGACGATCGACGACGGACGCGGCCCCGCCCTCACCGGTCGGCCTCCGGGCCCCAGTCTGGTCGCCGCCGGGGTCAACCTCCGGCGGGGCTTCCGGGCCGGTTTCGTCGACCCGTACGGCGCGACCGTCGCCGGTCCGCTCGACCTGACCGGCGCACGACTGTCGCAGCCGGCCGCGACCGCGTTGCCGGTACGGGTCGCGACCGTGGCCGGCGATTTCACCGCCGACACCGACACCGAGGTCGCCGGCACCATGGACCTAACGCCAGCTAAGGGCTGGTCGCCGACGCCTGATCTTCGTGCCGGTGACGCCGCCGGCGGGCTCGCGTATATCGGGCATACCGCCTAAAAGGAGCTGCCGTTGCCGGCGGGCCCCCAGAGGGCGGCCCCCGACTTCAAGAAATTTAAGATCGACATCTTGAAAGTTAAAGACGTGAGGGGTAGAACTTTAGATATGACAGAGCAGGCGATGGGCTGGCAGGAACTCACCAACCTGACCCGGGGTCAGCCGTTCGTCGTCGAGCGGGTGCGCCTGACAGGCAGCGGCGTCGCGATCGAGGGCGAGTTCGAGCTACCCCAACTGGCGCAGCTCAACGTCGAGGATCAGGTCTTCGTCACGGCATTCGTGCGGTGCCACGGTTCCATCAAGGAGATGGAGCGGATCTTCGGGGTGAGCTACCCGACGATCAAGTCACGACTGAACCGGATCATGCAGATGCTCGATTTCGTCGAGACCGATCCGGCGCCGTCGCGGGCCGACATCATCGACCGGTTGCGCCGCGGCGAGATCACCGCGCAGCAGGCATTGTCCGAATTCGAGGGGCGCACGTGATGCCGCAGTTGGTGACCGTTCGGGTCAAACGCTCGGACGGTCGTCGCATCCGGATCTGGGTCCCGATCCTCCCCGTAGTGCTCGTGTTCCTACCGGTCGTGGTCCTGGCCGTACTGGTGGGGGCCGTCGCCTGCCTCGTGTACCGCGTCAGGGTGCTGCGGGCACTCGGCACCAGTTGGCGCGTCGTCGCCGCGTTGCCCGGCATCCGGTTCGACGTCGAGCAGGGCCGCACGGCTGTGCTCGTAACCATCCGATAGGAGAGAGATTCCGATGAACGAACAGCGCAAGGACATCCTCGACATGCTGGCCGAGGGCAAGATCACCGCAGAGGAGGCGGAGCAGCTCATCGCCGCGCTCGAACGGGGCCAGCCGTCGGCGGCGTCGAGTCTCGACGCCCGACCGAAGGGCAGGCCGAAATATCTGCGGGTTGTGGTGGACACCGTTGAGAACGGCGAGCCGGGGCGGATCAACGTGCGGGTGCCGCTGCAACTGCTGCGGGCCGGCGTACGGCTTGCGGCCCTGATCCCGCCGCAGGCACTGGAACGGGCCAACGCCGAACTGAACAAGTCGGGCGTGCCGTTCGACCTGACGCAGCTCAAGCCCGAACAGCTCGAGGCGCTCGTGGAGCAACTCGACGAGATGACCGTGGAGGTCGACCAGCCCGATGCCAAAGTGCGTGTCTTCTGCGAGTAGGCGCCGTCCAGTTGGACGGACCCTCGAGAGGGTGCTGCAACACCCTCCCGAGGTCGTGCCCGATACAGCAGGGCACTGTTGAACTGCAACCCGAAGTCTAGCCGCCAGTCGGCCGGGTCGACATCTCCACCGGGAGCGGCGAGGTCCGCGTCCGGGCGATCGGCGCCTCCGGGGCCATCAAGAACTCCGGCGGATACCCCGGAACCCGCGAGGCCACCGACGACCCGCGGGTGAACTCGGCCAGCGGTGACATTGTCGTCGACGGCGTGCAGGGCGGAGTCCGCGAAGGCCGTATCGGGCTCCGTCCGCCGTCGGCGAGATCGTGCGCGACGAGCTGGACGCGGCGACAGCCCCGGGTAAGGCCGAGGAGACCCGGCGCGCGCAGCCACACCGCGACGGCACCGTCCACCGCTCGCTGCGCGGCGACGCCGAGTAATCCCCGCAACGGAAACGAGGAATCGTGACCCCCATCCCCGCACAGACCGCCATCCACGCAATCGGGCTGCGCAAGTCGTACGGCAAGAAGCTTGTCCTCGACGGCATCGACCTGATCGTCCCGACCGGAACCATCTTCTCGCTGCTAGGCCCGAACGGCGCCGGCAAGACCACCGCGGTGCAGATCCTCACCACGCTGATCGCCGCGGACGCCGGGCGGGTGCACGTGGGCGGCCACGAACTGGCCAAGGACCCGGACGGCGTCCGGTCGACGCTCGCGGTGACCGGGCAATTCTCCGCGGTGGACAACCTGCTCACCGCTCGGGAGAACCTGCGGCTGATGGCCAGGCTGCGCCACATCGGGCGCCGCGAGGGCGGTCGGCGCATCGAGGAGCTGCTGGAGCGGTTCGACCTGGTGGAGGCCGCCAACAAGATGGTTGCCACCTACTCAGGCGGCATGCGGCGCCGACTGGACCTGGCGATGACCCTGGTCGGCAACCCGCGGATCATCTTCCTCGACGAGCCGACCACCGGCCTGGACCCGCGCAGCCGGCGCGGCATGTGGGACATCATCCGCGGCCTCGTGGCCAACGGCGTCACGATCTTCCTCACCACGCAATATCTGGAGGAGGCCGACCAACTCGCCGACCGGATCGCGGTCCTCAACGGCGGCAAGATCGTCGCCGAGGGTACGCCCGCCCAGCTCAAGCGACTGGTGCCGGGTGGTCACATCAGCCTGGAGTTCGGGAGCCCGGACGCTCTGGAGTATGCCGCCCGCACCCTCGGCGAGGTGTCCCGAAACAACGAGGCGCTGACCCTTCAGGTCCCGAGCGACGGCGGCGTCCAGTCGCTGCGCACCCTGCTCGACCAGCTCGACCGAGCAGCCATCCAGGTCGAGGGCCTCACCGTCCACACCCCCGACCTCGACGACGTATTCCTCGCCCTCACCGACAAGACGAAGGTTGCCGCCTGATGAGCACCATGGCCCACTCCCTGGCCGACTCGACGACGATGCTGGGCCGCAACCTCAAGCACGCCCTGCGCTACCCGTCGCTATCGCTGTCGACCGCGCTGATGCCGATCCTGTTCCTGCTGCTGTTCGCCTACGTGTTCGGCGGCGCCATGGGGACCGGCATCGGCGGGGCGAGCCGGAGCGACTACATCAACTACCTCTCCCCCGGGATCATCCTGATGACCGCCGCCGCCGGATGTGTGAGCGCCGCGATCTCCGTCTGCATGGACATGAGCGAGGGCATCGTCGCCCGGTTCCGCACGATGTCCATCTCCCGGGGGTCGTTCCTGACCGGACACGTCGTCGGCAGCATGGTCCAGACGCTGGTCGCCGTCGCGCTGGTCACCGGCGTGGCGCTGCTGATCGGGTTCCGACCCGACGCGACGGCCCCCGAGTGGTTCGCCGCGGCCGGCGTCCTGGTCATGGTCGCCTTCGCGCTGATCTGGCTGTCGGTCGCACTCGGCCTGGCCGCCAAGACGCCGGAGACCGCCAGCAACATGCCGTTGCCCCTGACGCTCCTGCCGATGATCGGCAGCGGCTTCGTACCGGCCGAGTCGATGCCGGGCTGGCTGCAGGCGTTCGCGAAGCACCAGCCGTTCACCCCGATCATCGAGACCCTGCGGGGCCTGCTGATGGGCACGCCGATCGGCAACAGCGCGTGGATCGCCGCCACCTGGTGCGCCGGGATCGCGCTGGTCGGCTACATCTGGTCGCGGATGCTGTTCCGCCGGGACCCATCGAAGTAAACGCACCCCCACATAACGGGCTTCCGCGCCGATCCGGTCTCGGCACCGGCGCGGAGGCCGTTGTGTGGAGCCGCCCGACCGAGCTGGCCCACGCCCAGCATGACGTGCCGGTCCCGGCGTTCAGAGCAGTCCCCTGCGGGCGAGACTGCCCATCAGATCGCGGACCCCGAAGTCCCAGGGGTCGCAGTCCTCGCTGTGCCGGACGCGGTTGACCAGGGTACCGAGCGGAGCCGAACTGATCCTGACCACGTCGTCGACCTTGTGCGTGAACCCCTCCCCCGGGCGGTCCCGGTCCTGGATCGGCGCGAACATGGTGCCGAGCATCAGGACGGCTCCGTCCGGATAGTGGTGGTGGGGGCCGAGCAACTGCCGTACCAGCGCCTCCGGGTCGCGCGACATCCGCGACATGTCCGAGAACCCGTCGAGACGGAAGCCGTCCGCACCCTCGATCTCCAACGCCACCTCGAGCCCGCGTACCCGGTCCAGGTCGAACCGGTCGTCGAAGAGCCGAACGAGCGGGCCGAGCGCGCACGACGCGTTGTTGTCCTTGGCCTTCGGCAGCAGCAGCGCGGACCGGCCTTCGACATCCCGCAGGTTCACGTCGTTACCGAGGGTCGCCCCGACGATCCGGCCGGTCGACGCGACGAGCAGCGCCACCTCCGGCTCGGGGTTGTTCCAGGTCGACGTGCCGAGTACGCCGACCGGCACGGCGGTACCCACGGCGGAGAGGATCTGCCCCTTGGTGAAGATCTCGGCGTCCGGCCCGATCCCCACCTCGAGGTACTGGCTCCAGACTCCCTCGGCGACCAGCAGCTCCTTCAACCGCGCCGCCTCCTCGGAACCCGGGGTCAGATCCTGGAGGTCGGCGCCCACCTCGGCGAGCAGCCGCTGCCGGATCTCCGCCGCAAGCGCCTGGTCGCCCCGGGCCCGCTCCTCGATGACCCGCTCGATCAGCGAGACCGCGAACGTCACCCCGGCGGCCTTGAGCGCCTGGAGGTCGACCGGCGCGAGCAGCCAGGGCCGGCCCCGGTCCCGGGCCGCCCGGCCCGTGTTGGCGAGCAGTTCCGCGAAGCCACCGACCCGCCGGCCGCCGATCCCGGCGACCACCTCGGCGGGTTCCGGCAGCTCACAGATGTCGCGGACGGTGGCGAACTCGGCGCTGACGTCGAAGACCTCACCGTCGCGGACCACCACCGGCGACGGCCCCCCGACGGCCGGATCCCAGATCCGGCCGACCAGGACGCTGTGCTCGGCATCGTCCGGCAACGCCTCGGCGGCGGTTCCGAACCAGTCAGCGGTCGGCTCGGGCGGTGGCAGGGTCACGAGGGTCTCCCAGGGGGGCGAGGGACCGCTCGTCTCGGGGGCGGATGTCGTCGACGGCGTCCCGGAACATGAGCATGGGTGCGGCGTGCAACGATACCTCCCGATCGGCTGAAGATCGAATTCGACGCGACGCCTGACCCGGTGGGGTGCCGACGTCACCCGCCACCGGGACGGGAGCTGGCCGGCGGGGCCGTTGGGTCACGAGTATCACGTCGACCGCGACCGGGTCGAGGCCCGAGAACGGCTCGTTTGTTCAGGGCGGCGTTGATCCGGCCGAGGAGTTCCTTGCGGACGCGGGGGTCGCGGATGGTCACCTTGGTCGTGGGGAACAGCCCGAGGATTTTGTCGGGGTGGAGGCGAAGCCAGCCGCGATCATGCGCTGGGGCAGGCGGTCGGGTGCGGCCATGTCATGCTTCTTTCGGATCGGGTGTGCCGGGGGATACTGCGATGCCCCTGGTCAGCGCCGCTTGGACGATGCGAATGGCCTCGTTGGTGTCGATGCCAATGCTGGCGATGACGGCGGCGTACTCGGCGGCGGCGCGGCTTGCCCGTTCGCGTCCCTTCTCGCCGGCGGCGGACACGAACGAGCCGGCTGGTCCGCGGGTCTCGATCAACCCCGCCTCCTCCAACTCCCGGTAGGCCCGGCCGACCGTGTTGACGGCCAAGCCAAGGTCTGCGGCCAGACGACGGATGGTCGGCAGCCGGGTACCCACGGCCAGCGTGTGGTCCTGGATCTGCCGGGCGAGCTGGGCACGGAGCTGCTCGAACGGCGGGACGGGCGAGGCCGAGTCGATGACGATCATTCGGTTCACCGGGCGCTCATGGCGTGCCGCCCCACCATGCCGCTCCGCGCGGTCCACGCATTTATCAGGGCAAGCGTGATGACGCCCAGGACGATGAAGACAGGCCAGGCAGCGTTCCACCAACCGAGCGCGGTATCGAACACTCCCGACACGACCGGCAGGCACCACACCACAGTTGGCGCGGCGACGTTGCGGGCGTCCTCGACCCGCATGATGACGTCGGCGGTCAGCGAGACCTCGTCGTCTGCCACGACCGGGTGCGTCAGAATATGGCGCAGCTGTACAAACATGCCGACCGCGACCCCGCACAGCCCGATGAGCAGGACGACCGCCGCGTACCTCGCGGTGGAGACCGGCACGGTCAGGGCACTGATCGCCAGCGCCATCGCGCCCGCGAATGTGGTAACCGCGAACGCGGCACGCGGCCAGCCGAGCACGGTACGCCAGCCGAGCCGGACCGGGTGGGCCGCCCGTCGCGGCAACGTCGCGCCGGCCCGCCGGTCGACCCGCCGCACCCACCAGTCCAGCAGCGACTGGGCCAGCACCAACCCGACCACCATCGCCGTCAACACCAGCAGCGACCAGCGCCGATACGACCCCAACCCGTCAACCGTGTCGCCGGTGTAGGTAAGAGCGACCGCGATGATGAACGCGGCCAGCAGGACGGAAGCGGCCAGCCGGGTACGTCGCCGGGCCGCCAGACGCGTCGCCAGCAACGGTGTCGGCCCGACGTCGGCCAGGCCGTGCCCGGCCAACCACACGCCGGCCCGCTCAAGGTCCGCCGGACGCACCGCCGGGTCAACATCCGGCAACGTTTCATTCGGCATGACGCCCCCGATGTCTCAAAGCTTGTCTCAACATAGTGCGTCAAGCTTTGCGACAAGTCAATCCGGACACGAAGCGGCGACACCGATCCTCGTGATTGCACCGGGCAGCCGGTCGTCACGATGGTCCTATGGCGGGGTTTCCGGCGTACTCGGCTCAGCCCCGCATCTGGCGAGTTCGCCGGCAGCCAGCACGATCGCGGCCGGCTGCCGGCGACAGCACTCCGCCGTACCAAAAAGGATGTAGCCGGCTCCCACGGGGGAAGGAGTCGGCTACATCGAATAGGAACCATAGGTCATTACAGCCCGGAGAGCAAAGGCGGCGCGGGCGGGACACCGGGTGGTTCGGCCCGGGGCGTCGGCAAGATCCTCCTCCCCCGGCATCGTCAGAAAGGCCGCGAATTAGGCTGTCCGCCGGCAGGTCCATCCACAGAGGAGTGTGTCGGAGTGTACAAAGCCCGGCCCGCCGCCAGAGCGCGCCTGGCGGCCCGGTGTGACCGGGTGGTCGATGCCGACTGGTTCAACACCGGGTCCTTCGCCCTGATCATCGTCAACGCGATCGTACTCGGCGTCGAGACCTACGACCGCGCGCTCGACCGGGCCGGCGCTGCCCTGCTGGCCGTCGAGTACGTCTGCCTCGCCCTCTTCGTCGTCGAACTGCTCCTGCGGTTCGGTGCGCACCTCACTGCCCCGCACCGGTTCTTCCGCGACGGCTGGAACCTGTTCGACCTACTGATCGTCTGCGCACCGCTGCTGCCCGGCGTACGGGAGAACGTGACCCTGCTGCGCCTGGTCCGGCTCGCCCGGGTGGTGCGGGCGGTACGGCTCTTTCCCGGGCTGCGGGTGGTGATCGGCGGCGTGCTGCGCAGCCTCCCCGGACTGGTCAGCTTCCTGCTGATCGCGACCCTGACCATCTACCTGTACGCCATGGTGGGCTGGATGGCGTTCGGCGACGCCTACCCCGACCGGTACGGCACGGTCGGGCGCGCCATGTTCACGCTCTTCCTCCTGCTCTCCCTGGACGGCATCACCGACGCCTTCGAGGCCGGTCGGGCCGTCTCGGAGTGGAGCGTCCTCTACTACGCCTCGTACATCATCATGGCCTCGTACCTGCTCACCAACCTGCTGGTCGGCATCGTGCTGAAGGCGTTGGAGGACGCCCACCAGGCGGAGCGGCCGGGTGGCCCCGACACGGCGCCCGAGCCGGCGCGGCCGGCGGTCGCGGCGGTGCCGACCGGGCATCGGGCGCCGCCGCCCGGGGCGCCGCCGGACATCGGTGCCCGGCTGCGGGAGTTGCGGACCGCGCTGGACGCCCTGGAAGCCGAGCTGGCCGGCCAGGCGCCGGCCGGCGGGGCGGACCGCCGCCCGGCCGGCCGGCGACCGAAGTCCGGGCGCAGGGCGGCCGGGGCGGGAAAGTGACACCCACGGCGCATGCCGGCGCCGGGCGGCCGCCGGTCCCGGAGCCGGTCGACCGCTCAGGCCCGGTAGGAGCCGTCGAGGAGCCCGTTGACGTACTTCTCGATGTTGGTGTAGCCGGTCCGGTCGAAGTCACCGGAGGCGTCGGCGCCGGAGTTCGGGTCCAGGCCGTACCTGGCCTCCCAGGCGTTCGGCATGCCGTCGCGGTCGGTGTCGGCCGGGGCGGTACCGCCGGGAATCGTGCCGTAGCCGCTGTTGTCCAGGCCGGTCGCGGTCTGCGAGGCCCACAGGTTACCGGCCGTGCCGAGCGAGGCGACGTCGGCGAGCACCAGGTTGTCGACCTGGTCGCGAGGCTGGGCACCGGCCCGGGCCAGCACCTCGGCGTACGCGTCCCCGGCGGGCAACGTCGGGATGCCGGCGGTGGTGCCGGACCACGGCTGGGACATCTCGGTACCCCCGGCGCCGACGTTGAGGGTCGCACCGTTGAGCTGGCCGTCCCGGTTGCTGTCGATGACGTTGCCGCTGTTGTAGACCTCCTGGTTGCGCATCTGGTAATACGCGTTTGACGAGTTCGTGGTGCGCGGCCCGGTGATGAAGTAGTTGCCGACCACGTCGTGCCGGAAGTGCCCGCTGGAGTTCCCGGCGGTGTACGCCGCCTGGTAGTTGTAGACGACGTTGTTGATGTACTGCGTGTTCCCCTTGGCCAGCGGGCAGCGGTTGTGCGCGTTCGCGAACAGGTTGCGATACCAGGTGAACGGCCCGGTCTCGGTGTGCGCCGCGAACTGCTGCCCGATCGGGTTCGCGTTGATCGAGTACTGCATGGTGACGTTCCTGGCCCGGACGGCGCCGATGTTGTTCCACTGGGCGAACTCCACCGACACGTGGTCGAAGATCATGTTGCTCGCGTCGAGCCAGTTCAGGCCGTTGTTCTCGTCGTTCGGGTCGAGGTCGCCCTGCCGGAACCGGAAGTCCCGGACGATCACGTTCGTCGCGCTGTTGAACGAGACCTCGCCGCCCATCACCCCGATGCCGCCACCGGGCGCGGTCTGGCCGGCGATGGTGATGTTGCTCTTGACCAGCACGGTGGAGCTGAGCCGGATGTAGCCGCCGACGTCGAAGACGACGATCCGGTTGCCGGTGCCGACGGCGTCCCGGAACGAGCCGGGGCCGGAGTCGTTGAGGTTTGTCACGTGGTGGACCGAGCCGCCCCGGCCACCGCTGGCCACCGCGCCGACCCCGACCGCGCCGGGGAAGGCGACGACCGGCCCGACGGCCGGCGGCCCGGTGGGAGTGGCAGCCGGCGGGTCCGGCGTCGCCGGCGCGCCGAAGGCCGGGTTCCAGACCGTGCCCAGCGAGGTGGCCGCGAGCAGCCCGGTCGTGAGCAGTACGGTACGACGTTTCATCGCAACTCCAGGTGTGGCGGAATGGCGGATGCGCCGTCCCCACCCCGCGCTCCGGGTCGCGCGGGGCGGGGACGGTGCGCGGGGTGGATCAGGTGCCGATGTTCGCCTGCGGCCCGGCGTAGCTGCGCAGCAGCCCGGGCACGTCGCCGGCCGGGTCGAGGGTGTACGAGTAGAAGCTGCTCGGGTTGAACGCCGAGCCCTTGGCGGTGACCTTGCCGGAGTCCCACGGGCTGTTCACCAGGATGTTGCCCCGGTTGACCAGCTCACCGGCCTCGACGTAGTACGGGTTGCGGCTGTTCTCGAAGTAGCTGTTCTCGATTACCCCCTTGGTCAGGCCCCGGATGTAGTTGCCGTACGACGAGGTGTTCTGGACGTAGTTGTTGTAGAGGTGGCAGTACGCGATGTTGTCCGCGCTCGGGTTGCGGGTCCGGGTGTTCTGGAACCAGTTGTGGTGGATGGTGATCCGGGCGGTGACGTTGTCGGTCCAGCCGATGCCGAAGGTCTTGTTGTTGTCGACCAGGTGGTTCCAGGAGACCGTCAGGTTGGTGGTGTCCTTGCGGCTGTCGATCAGGCCGTCGTTCATCCGGGACAGCCGGTTGTGGTCGATCCAGATCCGGTTCGCGGTGTCCATCTGGATGGCGTCGTAGTCGTACGCGTCGTCGCCCGGGTCGTCGTCCGGCATCAGGGTGTCGCGGATGGTCAGGTTCCGGATGATCACGTTGCTGACCCCGGCACCGAGGAAGAAGCCTCCGCCGACGATGTGTCCGCTGGTGCCCACCCCGATGATGGTCTTGTTCGAGGCGACCCGCAGCTCGGTGCCCTTCGGGCTGATGTTGATGGTGCCGGCCACCCGGATCACGTACGGGGCGCTCGCCGTGACGTACTGGTTGAGCTGCGCCTGCGTGGTGACGGTGACGGTCTGCCCGCCGGCCCCGCCCGTGGTGCCCTGCGCGAAGCCGTCGGCCGTGCTCGGCCAGTTCCGCCCGCCGCCGGTCGGCGTCGGGTTGGGGTTGCCGCCGATCTGCTCGAAGGCCCACTGCATCCGGGCCACGTCCGCGCACGTCTCCTGGACGATCGGATTACCACCCGCCGTCGAACCGTCCCGGTCACTGACGCACAACCCACTCGCCGCACTCGTGACCCGGTACTTCCCCGACGCCGCCGACGACGCCGCGAACGACCACAACTGGTTCACCTTCGTACCGTCGCCACAACCCCACTGCTGCAACTGCACACCCGACGCCGCGGAACCCGACGGCACATCGACACACCGGGTACTGCCGACATTCACCAGGTTGAACCGGCCCGCCGACGACACCACCCGCCACTGCTGACGCGCCGACCCCGAACACGACGCCTGCTGCAACAGCGCACCGTTGTCGACCGAACCGTTCGCGACCTCCAGACACTTGCCCGACGCACCCACTGCCAACGTGTAAACACCGCCGTCGGCGGGCGCCACCGCCGCCTCGGCCGGCAGCACCGACACCGCCACGGCGGCGGCGGGCGCGGCGAGCGCGGCCGCGGCGAGCGCGATCAGTTTCCGTTTCATCGGAGTCCCTTCTCCAGGTGGTGGTGTCTCGTCACATCGGGTTCCAGCCGTCCGAGCCGGCGAGGTAGCGCTGCGGCGTGTAGTCGGCGGCCTGCGAGTCGGAGAGCTGGGGCCGGTTGCTGTGCTGGCCCGCCCCGGGACCGGTGTTGCGGTACTCCAGGAACCGCGCGTTCCGCCAGGCATTCCCGGACATGTCCGTCCACGGCAGAGCGGTCCGGATGGTGGCGCCGAGCGTGCACTCGCGGTACAGCACCTGGGCGTCCGGGCGCCACGGCCGGCCGAGCTGGGTGACGTTGTCGGCCGTTCCGGTGATGGTGGAGCGGTAGAACATGATCCCGTACGTCTTGCCGGCGGCGGTGCTGGCCGCGGTGATCGGCCCGCCGGTGGAGCGCTTCTCGTGGATCGTGCAGTTGTCGAAGACGGCGGTTCCGCCACCGAAGACGAAGTCGACCGTGCCCTCCACATAGCAGCGCTCCAGGTACGCGCGAGCGGAGTCGTTGACCAGGAAGGTGTCCTGGTCACCGAGCAGGCGTACGTCGGTGAGCACCGCCCGGTCGGCGTCGAGGTTCAGCGCCACCGCCTGGTGACCGCTGGTCGCGGAGTTCTCGTCGAAGTCGTTGGCGATGGTCAGGTTGGTCGCGACGAAGTCGTGGCCGTACACGAACGCGGTGGCACTGCCAGAGGTGCCGTGCGTACCGGCCGAGTGGTTGTTGACGATGACGACGCTCGACGGCCCGGACCCGATGCCCTGGAGGGTGAGGTACGGCTTGTTCGCCGGTACCGTGACGACCTCCCGGTAGTGGCCGGCCTTGATGGTGATGACCTGGCGGGTCGGGTTGCCGGCCGGGACGGCGTCGATGGCCGCCTGCACCGTCCGGTAGATGCCGGTGCCGTCGGCCGCCACCGTGGGCCGGGTTCCGCTCGGCGTCGGGTCGGCCGCCCGGGACGGCGGCACCCGCACCGTCACGGCGGCGGACACCGCCAGAGCCGCCGCGACCGCCGCCACCACCACATGCCGGAGCACCGCCGAAGATGGTCGGGACATGGACTGTCCTTTCTGTACGCGGGTTGGGGGGCCGGGTGGGGTGCGACGGCTCACCCGGTCGGGAGCGTCGCCGACAGTGCCGTGTTTGATCTGGTCCGAGGCGGCCCCGGTCGACGGCGGGACGGTCGATGCCGAGGGCCGTACGACGCGTCGGCGGCGCCCTGACTGGTGCCGGGGCTCGACGACGGTCGCCGGGCACGTGGGGTCGCGATCGTGGGGAATCCGACCTGTGGTGATCTTGTCGGCCGTCGTCGTGGGGCTGGGTAGCCGCCGCCGGCCCGGACGAGCGACGAGCTGGTAGAGGGTGGTTGCCCTGCCACCGATCTACCTCGATGCACCTGCGAGGTTATGACACCGCAACAGATTAAGTCAATCGACGAAACTAACCCGCCGACCCATCCCCGAGGCGCCGCCGGCCTGGGAGCCGACGACCTGACGCCGGCCGCTCGCGCCGGCCCCGGAGGCCGGCGGGTTGCCGCCGTCTGCCATCCTCGGGGCGGTGACGACCGGCCAGCCGACCAGACGCCGCCCGCACCGCCGCCCCCGCAGCCGCACCACCCGGATCCTGCTGACGCTCGCCGCCGTCGCATCGGCCGTGGCCGTGCTCGCGGTGGCCGTGGTCGCCGTGTTGCTGCTGCGGCCGCCGGGTCCGCGTCCGCTCTTCCAGATGCCGGTCGCCTGTGGCGAGACCTGGCAACTCGGCACCTATCCCGGGCACGACGACTACGACGTCGACCTCTTCCCGACCGAGGGCGAGGCGTGGGGGCGGCCGGTGCTGGCGTCGTACGCCGGGCGGGTCACGGTGGCCGGGATCAACGGTTCGCTCGGCGGCCGTACCCCGGAGAACCCGGACGGTCCGCGCGGGCGGGGCGGCGGTTACTGGGTGAAGATCGACCACGGCGGCAAGTGGGAGACGCAGTACCTGCACCTGCTCGAACCGCCGCTGGTCCGGGTCGGTCAGCGGGTGGAACAGGGCGAGCAGATCGGGCGGGTCGGCAGCACCGGCAACTCCGGCGCCCCGCACCTGCACTACGAGCAGCGCCAGGGCTGGCAGAAGGTCGAGACGTACTTCGACGGCGAACCCTCCGGGATCACCCACGACGACACCGAATACACGGTCACCCGGACCAGCAACAACTGCGCCGCCGGGCAGCCGTAGCCCGTCCGCCGGGCGCCGCCGGCCCGGAGAGTCACGATAGACAACTTTCTATATTGATGCTCCGGGCATATGCTCGCGGTGCCCTGCCGGCAGCAGCGCGACGCCGGGCCGGCGGACGACCGTCGGATGCTGGCCACGGAGGAACGCGATGCCACGGCGATCCGGAACCCCGCGCTGGGCACTCTGCGCCGTCGTACTGGCGCTGGTGCTGCCGGTGCGGCCCGCCACCGCCGCCCCGGCCGCGCCCGGACTCCCGGGCGGTCGCGACGCCCGACCGCCGACCGCGCCGGCCGGGCTCACCGCGTCCGGGGTGACCGGCACCGGGGTCACCCTGAGCTGGCGCCCGTCCACCGACAACGTGGCGGTGGTGGCCTACGACCTCTACGCCGGGCGGACCCTGGTCCGGTCGGTCCCCGGCACGACCGCGACCGTCGCCGACCTGGTGCCGGGGACGACCTACGCGTTCGTGGTGACCGCGCGGGACGCGGCCGGCAACGTCTCGCCGGCCAGCAACCGGGCGACGGCGACCATCGGCCGGCCCCGGGCGGCCGACTTCGCGGTCTTCGGCTTCAGCCAGTCCGACGTGCACGAGGAGGATCCGCAGGTCTACGAACTGGTCCCCGACGTCACCATCCGGGCCATCGGGAAGTGGTCCACCAGCGGCGACGAGGCGGCCGACTACAACTTCGACCAGATCCGGCGCTACCACGCCAAGGGCATCACCTTCATGGGCAGCGGGACGGCCAGCGTCATCTTCCCGCACGACTTCGCCAGCACCGAGATCTTCGACGACATGTCGACCCGGGACGCCGACAACAACCCGGTGCCGCACGACGAGTTCGGTTTCCCCGATCCGGCCCGCCGGGGCAACATGTTCAACCCGAGGTACCGGAAGTACCTGCTCGACTGGGCCAAGATCCAGATCGACGGCGGGGTGGACGGGATCAACCTCGACGAGGTGAACGCCGGGTTCAGCGGTGGGCAGAAGTACGGCTTCAACGGCAACGAGGGCTTCGACGACCACGCCATCGCCGACTTCAACCGGTACCTGCTGGCGAAGTACCCGGCCTTCACCCCCGCCGACTGGAAGTCCCGGTTCGGCATGACCGACGACAACCTCGTCCGCGCCGACGTACCCGCCGACGACCTGACCGGCAACTTCAACTACCGCGACTACCTGCGGGCCAACGGCTGGAACCTCGACCCGCTCACCGCCGCCAACCCGATGGCCGCCGAGTGGGGGCGGGTGACCGCCAACCGGATGTACGCCGACGACCTGTCGTTCACCGTCAGCTACCTGCGGCGGTACTGGAAGGAGATGGTGGACGAGCTGCGGGCGTACGCCCGGGACACCGCGCACCGCCAACTCCTGGTCAGCTCGAACGGGCTGCTGCCGTACGTCGACTTCAACAGTGTCGGGATGTACCCGTGGAACCCCGACGAGCAGACCCCCGACTTCCGGGGCGCCGACTACGTGCCGGTGGTCGACGGGCACCTCGACGGCGCCACGTCGTTGCAGGCCAACTACCGCTATCTCAAGGAGCGCAACCGCGAGATCGCCGGTGACGTGCCGGTGGCGGTCTTCATCGACTGGCCCAACGACATGATGACCGACTACCAGAACCTGCCGCTTTCGGAGAAGCGGGACTACTGGCAGATCTTCGGCGCCGAGGCGTACGCCAACGGGCTCTTTCCGGCCTTCCACCTCAAGGACACGGTCGGTGGCCCGACGGCCGAGCAGTCCGGGATGCTGGGCTTCTTCCAGACGTACACCAGGTTCTACCACCAGCACCGGGCGCTCTACCGCGACAACGAGCACGGTCCGCAGGGCGTACGGGTCGGGGTGGGTAACGTCGCGGCGAGCCTGCTGGTGCAGCGGGACAGCGGGACGCGGACACTGCACCTGGTCAACCACAACTACGACCGGGGGATCATCCCGCAGACCAGCGTCGACGTGCGGGTGGAGCTGCCGTCCTGCCCCCGGCGGATCGAGCTGGTCTCGCCCGACTTCGCGGGGTCGCGGGTGCCGGCCTGGTCCTGCCGGCAGGGCCGCCTGTCGGTCACGGTCGACCGGCTCGACTACTACGACGTGCTGGTACTGCGCTGATGCCGCCCGACGGCGGTGCGGACCGGACCCGGCTGCCGGCCGGTCAGCTACGGTGCGCCTCGCCGAGGGTACGGGCGATGTGCGCGTGCCGGTCGTGCTGCAGGGTGGTGGCGATCCGCACGTGCGCCCTGCCGTCGCCGCACGCGACGAACGGGGCCCCGGAGGCGACGCCGATGCCGTCGGCGGCCAGCGACCGGATCGCGGTGGCGGCGTTGCGGACCTGCACCCAGACGGAGAGCCCGGCCACGCCGGTGGGTGCCAGCCCGTGCTCGTGCAGGGCCCGGACCATCCGCTGCCGGCGCTGCCGGTAGCAGCCCCCGGCCAGCCGGATCGCCGCCTGGGTCTGCGGGTCGGCGAGCATCTGTGCCAGGGCGCGCTGGGTCAGCACCGACGGCCAACTGCCGGTCGCCTTCTGCCGGGCACGTACCCGGGACACGACCCGGCGGATCCCGGCCAGCGCGCCGACCCGCAGGTGCGGCCCGTGCGACTTGTTCCAGCTCCGCACCAGGAGGGTCTGCTCCGGCAGGTACTCGCCGAGCGAGACGTCCGGGGTCGGGGCGAGTTCGTGCGCGGTGTCCTGCTCGACGATCACGATGTCCCGGCCGGCGAGCATCGGCGCCAGCGCCTGGGCGCGGCGCCGGGACAGTGCGTGGCCGTGCGGGCTGGCCATCCGGGACTGGAACAGCAGCATCCTGGGCTGGGCGGTCAGGGCCAGTTCGATCGCCTCGGGCAGCGGTCCCTCCTCGTCGCAGACCACCGGGGTCGCCTGGGCCCGGTGGTCCTCGACGATGTCCAGCAGCGACGCGGCGGCGACCTCCTCGACGACCACCCGGTCGTGCGGACGCAGCAGCACGTCGGCGACCCGGTGCACGGCGTCGTGCGCACCGCTGGTGACGGTGAAGTCCTCGGCCTCGAACGGCCAGCTCGGGTGCAGGACGGCGGCCAGGTGCGGGTCCACGGTGTCGTCCGGATAGCTGCGCCAGCGGGTGCCGAGCACCGCCTCCGCCATCGGACCGGCCAGGTCCGGCAGCAGCGCCGGGTCGGGAAAGGCGGTGGAGAGGTCCAGCCCGACCCGGGCCGGGGCCGGGAGGCTGGCGTAGCGGCGACCGGCCAGCCGGCCCGGGCCGCCCACGAAGCTGCCGTGCCGCCGGTCGGAGTGGATCAGCCCGCGTTGCCGCAGTTGGGCCCAGGCCGAGGCGATCGTCGTCGGACCGACGTGCAGTGCGGCGGCCAGGGCACGCACGGTGGGCAGGTGCAGCCCCTGGCCGAGTGCGCCGGAATAGATCAGGTGGCCGAGCCGGTCGGCGATCCCCCGGGCCGACCGGTCGGTGAGCAGCAATGCGAGGGCGCTGGCGTGCAGCCGGTCCGACTGGCGCCCGGGCACCGCGTCGGCGTCCCTGAGCTGGTCGGTGATCCGTGGCTGCGGCACCCCAGCGATCATGGCTCTTGATACATCGCCGTCCATGCCCGGGGCAACCGGGTTGAGGCATTCTTGAGCTTTCGCCGAGCGGCCCGAAGACCGAACAAACGCGAACAGCGACCCCACTGTGGATCTTCACGCCCGCCGCTAGCGTTCAGGCACGGTCGATCTACGACGACTGATGTCGAGTCGAAAGGCCCCCGCGATGCTCAAGACCCGCCCCCCGTTGTTATACGCCGCCTGTGTCGGCCTGGTGGCCCTGGTCGGATCCACCGCCGTCGCACCCACCGCCACCGCCGGCCCCGGCCTCGCCGAAACCGCCGTCACCGCCCGGGCCGCAGCCATCCCCACCCCGGAACAGCACTTCGGCTTCACAATGGGCGCCGAAGGAAAACTCGCCGGCTATCCCGACGTACTCCGCTACCTGAAGCTGGTCGCGGAACGCTCCGACCGGGTCGACTACGAGACCATCGGCCGCACCACGATGGGCAACGAATACGCGACCGTGCTGATCAGCGCGCCGAAGAACCTGCGCCGGCTGGACCGCCTGGTCGACATCAACCAGAAGCTCTCGGACCCGCGCAGCACCAGCCCGGAGCAGGCCCGCCGGCTCGCCGAGGAGGGAGTGCCGTTCTACCACCTGGAGGCGACGATCCACTCCAGCGAGGTGGGCAACGGACAGGCGATCAACGACATCGTGCACCGGCTCGCCACCGAGGACTCGGAGTTCACCAGGAACGTCCTGAACAACTCGGTCATCGTGCTGGTGCCGTCGCAGAACCCGGACGGCCAGCACCTGATCATCGACCACTTCGACAAGACCGCCGGCACGAACTACCGGCGGACCTACCCGGACCTCTACCACAAGTACACCGGGCACGACGACAACCGCGACTGGACGATGTTCACCCAGATCGAGGCGCAGTACCGGCTGGCGCTGGAGAAGAAGTACCGGCCGGCGATCGTGCACATCATGCACCAGAAGGGCAACACCGGCAGCCGGATCTTCGTACCGCCGTACGGCGGGATCACCAGCGAGAACGTGCCGGCGAACATGAGCTCCTCGGTCTCGGCGATCGGCCAGCACGCCGCCCGGGCGCTCGCCGCCGCCGGCAAGACCGGGGTCGGCAGCCTCGACTACCACATCTTCTGGACCCTGGAGCAGCCGGTCGGGTTCTTCCCGTTCACCGGCTCCGGCGTCTACCTGACCGAGATCGCCTCGGTGACCGACTACGCGTACCCGCAGGTGTCGTCGGACGGTCGCCCGCTCGGCCCGCAGCAGGCCCGGATGAGCCTGATCGAGCCGTACCGCTCCGACACCTGGACGCTGGCGGACATCGTCGACTACGCGAAGATCGCCACCTACGCCGGGATGGAGTACACCGCGGACAACGGCCGGGACCTGCTCTACGACAACCTGTACGCGGTGCCGCACGAGTACATGACCAAGGGCGTACCCGCCGGCAGCTACGCGTTCGTGGTGAACGCCGACCAGCGTGACCCGTACGCCACCTTCGAGATGCTCCAGCGGCTGGAGTGGACGCAGGTGGAGATCGACCGGGCCAGCTCGGAGTTCGTCGCCGACGGGAAGCGCTACGGCGCCGGCTCCTACGTGATCAAGATGCGGCAGCCGCGCGGCAACTGGGCGCACCAGGTGCTCGGCACCGACAGGTACCCCGAGGTGCGCGACTGCGCCGAGTGCCCGGTGCTGCTGCCGTACGCGGAGGCGACCACCAGCCTGCCGCTGCAACTCGGGGTCGACGTCGCGGAGATCCGCGCGCCGTTCCAGGCCAACCTGGAGCGGGTCACCTCGGTCACGCTGCCCCAGGTGACGATGCCGCCCGCTCCAGGTGACAAGGGCGCCTACCTGGTCCGCCCCGAGTCGTACGGGACGATCCAGATCGTCTCGGCGTTGCAGGACGCGAACATCCCGACGTTCCGCGCGGCGAAGGGCTTCGGCGCGCAGGGCGGCAGCTATCCGGCCGGTACCTACGTCGTGCCGGCCACCCCGCAGGCCCGCAGCGTGCTGGCGACCGCGTCGGCCAGGGTCGGCCTCCAGGTCACCGCGGTCGCCCGGGCGCCGCGCGTCGCCGGGGTGCAGCTCAAGCCGCAGACCCGGGTCGGCCTGTTCCGGGGCATCGGCAACATGCCGGGCGGCTGGGACATGTGGCAGTTCGACCAGTACGGCATCAACTACGACGTGGTCGCCGCGCAGGACTTCCAACGGAAGTCGCTGAACGAGCTGTACGACACGATCGTCCTGTCGCACGGCATCTCCAAGGACGACATCGTCGAGGGCCTGGACCCGAAGGAGTACGCCGAGGAGTACTCCTGGGCCTACGGGGTCGGCGACCAGGGGTGGCGAAAGCTGGCGCAGTTCGTCCGCAACGGCGGCACGCTGCTGGCGATCGGCAGCTCGGTGGCGACGGTGCAGGAGTTGCTGAACCTGCCGATCAAGCCGGCCCTGCCCGACGACGAGGACCAGTTCGTCACCGGCGGCAGCCTGCTGCACCAGGAGTTCGACCCGGCCAACCCGGTGGCCTGGGGCATGCCGGACTCCTGGCCGGTCTGGCTCTACGACACCCAGGCGTGGGAGCTGACCGGCGCGGGCGGGACGGTGGTGTCGCACTACCCGGCCGAGGGTGAGGTGCTGGCCAGCGGATACCTGCGCGGCGCCGAACACATCCGGGGTGCGGTCAACACCGCGTCCTTCACCGTCGGCAAGGGGCAGGCGGTGACGTACGGCAGCGAGATCACCTTCCGTACCCTGCCCCGGGCGCAGTTCAACCTGCTGTACAACGCGATCTACCACGGCCCGGCGGCCGAGGTGGACGCGACCGGGCTCCAGCAGCTCCGCACCCGGTTCGGGCCGGACGGCGCGCTCGCCGCACGGTAACCCGGCCGGTACGACACCGGGTCCGGGTGGTTCCCGTCGAGGTGGCCACCCGGACCCGCGCCGGTTCCCCCGGTGCCGCGCGCCTGCGCCCGCCCCCGATCCGCCGGGTCAGGCCACCGGGTCAGGCGGCTCTGGTCAGGCCGCCGCGGTCAGGCCGCCGCGTCGAGCCGGGCCCGCTGCTCGGCGGTGAGCACCAGCGCCACCCCGGCCAGCGCCACCCGCAACTGCGCGACCGTACTCACCCCGACGATCGGGGTGGCGGCGGGACTGCCACCGGCCAGCCAGGCGAGCACCACGTGGTTGCGGGTGGTACCGGTCTCCGCGGCGATCTCGTCCAGTACCGCGAGCCGCCGCTCGGTGCCCGGGTGCGCGTACTCCGGCGGCAGCGGCTTGTCCGTTCGGGTGTACTGGCCGCTGAGCAGCGGCGTGTACGCCCACAGCGACATCTCGGGGTGGCACTCCAGATAGTCGACCACCTCGTCGCTGACCGCACCGAACCGGTGCACCACGGTGGGCCGGGTCCCGGGGCGGGGCCGAAGGTAGCTGAGCTGCTGCTGCACCGCCGTGAAGCCGGTCATCCCGTGCGTCCGGGCGAGCTGCCGGGCCCGCTCCACCTGCCAGATCGCGTAGTTCGAGCAGCCGAGCGCGCCGACCGTACCGGCGGAGACGAGTTCGTCGAAGGCGGCGACCGTCTCCGCCAGCGGTGTCCGGCGGTCCTCCTTGTGCGCCCAGTACAGGTCGACGTGGTCCACGCCGAGCCGGCGGAGGCTGCCCTCGATCCCGTTCTTGATCGCCGATGCGGACAGGCCCTCGGCGGTCTCCGGAAACCGGCCGGCCACGGTCGGTTCGCAGCCCACCTTGGTGCTGATCCTGATCCGGTCACGGACACCGGGACGTCGCGCCAGCCAGCGCCCGAGCAGTTCCTCGCTCTGCCCGCCGAACCCGCTGGGATCGGCCCAGAAGGCGTAGCAGTTCGCCGTGTCGATCCAGGTGCCGCCGGCCTCGACGAAGTGGTCCAGCAGTTCGAAGGAGCGTCGCTCGTCCTGGACGGTGCCGAAGAGCATGGCACCGAGCGCGATGGGGTAGGTCATGGCTGGAACGGTAGGCGCGATCGGACGGGCGGTACGCTCCAATCTCGTGGCGGATTCCCAGACCAATTCGGCGTGGGCGACGCTGCTGGACATCGAGCCCCGGGACCGTGCCCGGCGTCCGCTGCACGACCGGCTGACCCGCGCGCTGCGGGCCGCGATCCGGGACGGTCGGCTCGGGACCGGCGCCGCCGTGCCGCCCAGCCGGGCACTCGCCGAGGAACTCGACTGCTCGCGGTGGGTGGTGACCGAGGCCTACGCGCAACTGGTCGCCGAGGGATACCTCGCGGCCCGGGTCGGCTCCGCCACCCGGGTCTCGTGGTCGCCGGAGACCTCGCCGGCACGCCGCAGCGCGCTGCCCCGGCCGGCGCCGCCACCGGTCCGCTACGACCTGGCGCCCGGGCTTCCCGACCTGCGGGCCTTCCCCCGCCGACGCTGGACCGAGGCGGTACACGCGGTCACCGGCTCGGCCGCGCGGTACGACCTCGGCCCACCCGACCCGGCCGGCCACCCGGCGTTGCGCCGCACGCTCGCGGAGTACCTCCGGCGGTCCCGCGGGGCCGACGCGCACCCCGGGTCGGTACTGGTCTGCGCCGGGATCACCGACGGGCTGTTCCGGATCTGCCGGGCGCTGCGGGCGGAGGGGATCGCCGAGGTGGCGGTGGAGGAGCCCGGGTGGGGCCGGCTCCGGGACGCGGTGGCAAGCGCCGGCCTGCGGATCCGCCCGGTCCCGGTGGACCGGGACGGGTTACGCGTGGCCGAGCTGGCCCGGGCGGTCGGGGTCCGGGCCGTGGTGGTCGGCGCGGCACACCAGTTCCCGACCGGGGCGATGCTCAGCCCCGACCGCAGGGCCGAGCTGGTGCGCTGGGCGCGGGCGGTCGACGGGTACGTCGTCGAGGACGACTACGACGCCGAGTTCCGGTACGACCGCCGGCCGATCGCGGTGATGCAGGGTCTGGATCCGCGCCGGGTCTTCCTGGCCGGCTCGGTCAGCAAGACCCTGTCCCCCGCCCTGGGCCTGGGCTGGACGGCCGCGCCGCCGGCCCTGCTGCCGGCGCTGCGGGCGGCGAACGCCGTCGCGGCACCCCCGCCGGTACTGGACCAGCTCGCCCTGGCCACCTTCATCGACCGGGGCTGGTACGACACGCACCTGCGCGCCGCCCGGCGCCGGTTCCGGACCCGGCGCGACGTGCTCGTGCGCGAACTCGCCGCCCGGGTGCCGGACGGCCGGGTGGCCGGCACCGCCGCCGGCCTGCACATCCTGTTGCACCTGCCGGCCGGCACCGACACCGGGGCGGTGCTCGCCAGCGCGGCGGCGGCCGGGCTGCGGCTGGCGGACCTCGACGCCTACCGGGCGCAGCGGTCCGGTCCGCCGGCACTGGTCCTCGGGTACGGCAACATCACCGACGTCGAGATCCCGCCGGCGGTCGCGCTGCTCCGGGCGGCGCTGGACGCGCCGCAGCCGGCCCGCCGACCCTCTCCGCCGCCGGCTTGAGCCGCCGGCACAGCGGTCGGGTCGCCGAGCGCGGGTCCGGTAAGGCCACCTGAAGCGAATGGTAAGGGCGCCCCGGCAGGGTTCTGGTCGACAGCGACGACACCACAGGAGGCACCCCGATGCGCAAGATCATCAGTTCGACCTACATCACCCTCGACGGCGTCATCGACAACCCGGTATGGACGGCGCCGTACTTCGACGAGGAGGCCGGTGCGGTCGCGGCCAGCCAGACCGCGGCCGCCGACGCGCTGCTGATGGGGCGGCACACCTACGACGGATTCGCCGCCACCTGGCCGAAGATGGACGAGAGCGACCCGAGGACCGGTGCGGCGTACTTCAACAGCGTCAAGAAGTACGTCGCCTCGACCACCCTGACCGACCCGGAGTGGAACAACACCGAGGTGCTCCAGGGCGACCTGGTCGAGGCCGTCACCCGGCTCAAGGCCCAGGACGGCGGGGACATCCTGATGTACGGCTACGGCACCGTCACGCACACCCTGCTCAAGGCCGGCCTGCTCGACGAGGTCCGGTTCTGGATCCACCCGGTCTTCCAGGGCGGCCCGACGTTCAGCTCGGCGCTGTCCGACGTGACGACGACGCTGGAGCTGGCCGACACCCGGGTCATGAAGAGCGGTGTGGTCATCGCCACCTACCGGCCGGCTACCGCCTGAGCCACGGTGGGCCCGGTCCCCGCCCGGGTCCACCTCCGCCCGGCCACAGCCGCGCCGCGCCGGGTGGCTGACGAACCGGGCACCGCCCGGGTCAGGCCACCAGCCGCAGATGGCCCCGCCGGCGGTTCACCTCGATCTCCCAACACTGGCCGAAGCCCTGCACCCGGCTGAGCTGGATCCGTCCGAACCGCTCGGGGACGTCCGGGTCCAGGACGAACCGCCCGTCCCGAGCCTCCAGGCCGAACATGGTCCGCAGGAACAGCAGCGGTGCGGCGCTGGCCCAGGCCTGCGGGTTGCAGGCGGTCGGGTACGGCACCGGAACCCGGCCGAACGAGCGGTCGTAGCCGGAGAACGCCTCCGGCAGCCGGTTGTCGGAGTACCGGGCCGCCTCCATCATCGCCTCGATGATCCGGTTCGCCTCCGCCCGGAAGCCGTACCGGGCCAGCCCGTGGGCGATCAGCGAGTTGTCGTGCGGCCAGACGGTGCCGAGGTGGTAGCCGATCGGGTTGTAGCCGCGGTCGCCGGTCGAGAGCGTACGCACGCCCCAGCCGGAGAAGAGTTGGTCGGACATGAGCTGCTGGGCCAGGATCGCGGCCCGCTCCGCCGGCACGATGCCGCTCCACAGCAGGTGGCCCAGGTTGGAGGTCATCGCGTCGATGGTCTGTTTGTCCCCGTCCAGGCCGAGGGCGTAGTAGCCGCCCCGGTCGTCGAGCCAGAAGTCCCGGTTGAACCGGTCGGCCAGCTCGGCGGCCTCGGCACGCAGCCGCCGGGCCAGCTCCGGGTCCGCGTACGGGCCGTCGGCGAGTTCGGCCATCCGCAGCTTCGCGTCGTAGGTGTAGCCCTGGATCTCGCAGGTCGCGATCGGCAGCACCGGAATCGTCCCGTCGGCGGACTGCACCCCGTTCCAGGAGTCCCGCCAGCACTGGTTGCCCAGCCCCTGGCTGGACCGGGTGGCGTACTCGACGTAGCCGTCGCCGTCGGAGTCGCCGTACTCGTCGATCCAGCGCAGCGCCGCGTACGCGTTGTCCCGTACGTCGTGCAGGAGCTGGTCGTCCCCGGTCCAGCGCCAGTACTCGGAGAGCAGCACCAGCCAGAGCTGGGTGGTGTCGGAGGCACCGAAGTACGGGTTGTGCGGCTTGACGCCGAGCCGGGTCAGCTCACCGCTGCGGTACTCGTGCAACATCTTGCCCGGCTCCCGGTCGGTGAAGTCGTCGAGGTCCGTGGCCTGGTGCGCGGCGAGGGTCAGCAGGGTGCCCCGGGCGAGTTCCGGCCCGCCGATCATCGCCTGGTACGCCGTGATCAGCGAGTCCCGCCCGAACACGGTGAGGAACCAGGGCAGCCCGGCGGCGGTGATGACCACCCGCTGCCCGGAGACCTCCTTCTCGACCCGCATCGACACCAGGTCGGCCACGGACTGGTGGTAGACGTCGCAGACCAGGTCGGAGTCGGCGTGCACGTCGGGTCGGCTGGCCCGCCACCGGTTGGTCGAGTCGCTGGCGTCGCCGACCTCGAACACCTCGCCGAACTCGCGGCGGGTCGGCACCACGTCGATGTTGACGTACCGCAGCGGCACGTGCAGCTCGACCTGCCAGCTCTCCCCCGGGTGCAGGTCCAGGTCCCAGACCAGGTCGTCGCCCTCGACCCGGCTCGCGGGCGGGATCGCCAGGACCTGGGTGCGGGTCGTGAACCCCTCGTTGTCGTACTCGAAGCAGAGCTGGGAGCCGTCGGCCTCGTGCTCCCGGACGATCTGTCCGGACCGGTCCCGGAGCTGCTCCTTGATCTCGAACAGGTCGGCGAAGTCGACGTCGACCGCGAGCCGCAGCTCGATCGGCACCCGCTCGTCGGCGAAGCACTGCACCGCGATCCGCTCGAACATGCCCTCGCCGACGAACCGCTGCCGGCGGATCCCGATCCGGTTGGCGGGCAACTCGGGCAGCTCCGCGTTGGCCAGGAAGAAGGCCGCCGAGAACGGGTCGACCGAGCTGGACCCGAGCAGCAGCGGTCGGACGCCGTCCAGTAGGAGCTGCCAGCGGCTCAGGAAGCGGGTGTCCTCGTGGACCAGCCCGCCGATCGAGCCGGCCGGCACGTCTCCGAGCGCGTCGGAGAGCATGAACGACAACCCGTCGAGTACGCCGACCGCGTCCGGGCCCAGCTCGGGCGGCAGGTCACGATCCGTCCCGCTCGGAGACGTGCCGCCAGGCACCGGCTCGGGGCTCGGGTCGGCGGGAGTCGGCCGCCGTCGACCGGTCGTCGTCACGCGCACCTCCGAGAGGGGAACGGATTGCGTGCATATAGCCCGTAATGCTACCTGGTGGCAGCCCGGTGGCCTGGCTAAACGCCAGGATGCGGCCGGCGCAGCCCCACTCCCGACCGGGCGGCCACCGCACCGGTCCGGTCGCCGACCGCCTCCAGTTCGCCTCCAGTCTCCGTTCAATCGATCTTGTGAAGCTGGCGGCGCCGGAGCAGCGTTCCGGAACGGATGGTGCGCACAGATGCCTGACCCGCGAGAGCCTGAGACCGGCCAGCCGCACGACCTGCACCGCGACTGGCCCACGGACGACCCGGACGCCCGCTACGACTGGGCCGCCGTCGAGCCGGGCGGCGAGTACCTGGTCTCCGGCCACCGGGGCAGCGCACGTTACCTGGGCTTCTCGCTCACCGCCGGGCGGGCCGGCGCGCACCCGCCGATCCGGGCGGTCGCCAACCTGACCCACCGCGACCTGCCGATCGGGCCGGACGGCACGTTCCGGCTCCACCTCGGCGGCAGACCGCGTACCGAGGACGCCTGGTTGCCGCTGGAGCCTGGCACCTCGGCGTTGCGCATCCGCCAGTTCTTCTCCGACTGGGAGACCGAGCAGCCGGCCCGGTTCCGGGTGGAGCGGCTGGACCTGCCCGGCCCGCCGGAGCCGGTCGGGATCGAGCCGGTACGGCCCGACCTCGGCGTAACCGGATCCTTCGACCGCTCCGCCGCCCTCCTGCCGGGGTACGTGGCGAACCGCAGCGCACCAAACATGTTCGCCGAGCCGGCCAGGACGGTGCCCAGGGCGGACGGTCTGCTGGACGACGTCGCCGCCGCCGGCCGGCTGGTTCTGGACGCCGACCAGGCCGCCGTGATCGAGCTGCCCGGGGCGGAGTGCGAGTACTGGGGGATCCGGTTGGACGGCCACTGGTACGGGTCCCTCGACCACGCCCACCGGCAGACCAGCCTCAACGGCCACCAGGCGATCGCCGACCTCGACGGCGTCGTCCGGGTCGTCGTCTCGGCCACCGATCCCGGCGTGCTCAACTGGCTGGACTCGGCGGGGCATCGGGAACTGGCGATCGCGGCGCGCTGGCAGCTCGTCCGCCCACCGGCGCCGGCCCCGACCGTGCGGATCGTCCCGGCCGACCGGATCGGCCGGTACCTGCCGCCGGACACCCCGCGGATCACCCCCGCCGAGCGGCGGACCCGGCTGCACCACCGGGCGGTCGCGGTACGCCGGCGGTTCGGCAGGTAGCGGCGGCAGACTGGCCGGAACCGGACGGGGCCGCCGCCAGCGGGGTGCTGGCGACGGCCCCGGAAACGCTGTCGAACCTCTCCGGTACCGGGCTACGGCGCCGCCGTGGGCGGCACCACCTGCACGACCGCCCACTGGTTGCGGTGGCCGGGCTGGAGCAGGTCGAACCGGACACCGAAGTTCAACCCGACCTCGCCCGGGTTGCCGGTGCCGGTCAGGACTCCGCCACCCAGGTCGATGCCGTACTGGCTGCGCGCCGGCTTGCCGTTCTTGTCCACGGTCCGCACCGAGTACGGCGCGTTGCCCTTCGAGGGCAGCACGACCGACGCGTCGGCGTCGCGGAAGAACAGCGGGCTTTCGGCGTCGAGGTCCGGCCGGTACTCGATGCCCGGGTACCAGCCCTTGCTGTCGGTGAACGACCTGACCCCGGGCTGCGCCTTGAACTTGGTGCAGTACGCGCTGAACGGCTCGCTCGGCGCCTCGTAACACTCGGTGAACGGGTACGTCTTGCCGAACCCGAACGCCGCATTCGACGACTGCGGCCGCGAGGGCAGGTTGTCCAGCCCCGACGGGTCCTTCGCCGCCGCCGTGCCCTGCCGGCGGTACGGGTCGAAGTGCGAGTCCACGATCAGCAGACCGCCCTTGGAACCGACACTCGGCGGGTCGTAGAGGTTGTTCAGGACCAGGTTGAGGTCGCCGTAGCTGGTGTCCCGGTACCAGACGAGCATGCCCGGGGCGTTGTACGGCACCCGGTCCACCTTCCAGGCACCCTCCCGGCTGTAGTTCGTCTGGTACGCGTACTTCAGGCCCTCGTCGAAGCCGTCGTGGTTACGCCACTCGGCGAGGTAGTAGTGCGCGAACGAGAACTCGCCGGGCGAGATGGCCCAGCCGGCCCCGGTGGTGGTGGTGAAGCTGCCGACGGTCGCGGTCCAGCCGTTGGCACCGCTCTCCACGTCGTCCGACCAGACGGCGGCGCCGTCCGCGGTGACCGAGAAGTCGTCGGTAAACCAGCCGGTGTCCTCGAACCCGGCGTCGGTGGCGTACCGCAGCCGCAGTTGCACGGTCTGGCCGGCGAAGCCGGTCAGGCTGACGTAGTCGTGCCGCCACTGCCCGCCGGTGCTGCCGGTCAGGCCGTATTTCTTGTCGCCGTAGTCGTGCATCCGGCCGTTCGGGTCGGCGTAGCCGTCGTCGGTGGAGACGAGGTTGCCGGCGGAGTCGAAGACCTTCTGCTCGGCCCAGGTGCTGCCACCGTCGGTGGAGACCTCGACGAAGCCGTAGTCCCAGTCCGCCTCGATGGAGTAGTTGTTCCAGAGCCAGAACCGCACGTCGCCACCGGCCGGCACCTGGAGGGTGCGGGTCAGCCGTACGTCGGCCCAGGACTGGTCGTTGCTGGTCCACCACTGGCCCGCCCCGCTGTGCGGGGTGGAGAGGGTGATCTGCTTGGCCGGCAGGTTCACCCGGACCCCGTCCTCCGTGCCGACCGGGGTACGCGAGGTCTGCCCGAGCTTGACCCGGGCCGGGTCGTCGCCGGGGTTCAGGATCACCGGGTCGGCCCAGCCGAGCACGAACTTGTCCCAGAGCCCCATGTGGGTGGGGATGCCCTGGAAGATCGGGCCGGTGTGCGAGCCGGACGACATCAGGTCCCAGAAGTCGACGTCCGAGTCGCCGCCGGAGCCGATGTCGTACAGGTCCGGCAGGCCGAGGTCGTGGCCGTACTCGTGGGCGAAGACGCCGACGCCGGAGTCCTCGGGCTGGACGATGTAGTTGCTGATCATCTTGTCGGTACCCGGGATGGTGTGGCCGGGCACGATGGCGGACGAGTGCGCCCAGATCGCGTACGGGCCCTCGGCGCCACCGCCGCCGGACTTGTCCTCACCCGCGTGCACCAGCACCAGGTGGTCGACGACCCCGTCCGGCTCGTTGAAGTTGCCGTCGCCGTCGGCGTCCGCGGTGTCCTCGATGTCGTAGTCGGCCCACGGGAAGTCCGGGTTCTGCGCGGCCAGCACGTTGACCGCGTCGACGCCGAGCGCGCCGGGCCCGGCCGGGTTGTCCGGGTGCCCGTTCATGTCCTGGCTGGCCCCGGCCACCCATTCGCCGTCGACCTGCGTGCAGGTGTCGGCGCCGTACCACGCCTCGGAGTGCGGCACGGTCACCCAGGGGGTCGCCTGGCCATCCACCGTGTACGCGCCCTTGGACATCTCCAGGTACATGTTGCGCATCGTGTAGCCGCGCAGGTCGATGCCGCGCCGGCCGTCCGGGCCGCGCAGGTCGGTGCGGACCCGCTCGGTGATGCCCTCGCGGCTGTAGAGCATCTTGTTGTAGAACTCGGTGGAGAAGTCCGGCACCCACATCGAGTTGTTGTCCGGGTGCGACGCCTTCGCCGGGTTCGGGATGTTGTTGTGCAGCGGCCCGTTCTGGACGTTGCCGGGCACGCACTCCCGCTCGTTCTCCGGCGTGGTCGCGTCGTCGAACGTCGCGCGTGGCACCATCACGCCGGTGAAGTCGTCGTCGGCGTCGGGGTTGAACTCGACCAGGATGGTCAGCAGCTTCGCGACCTGCGTCTCGTCGGCCTGCTTGTAGCGGATGTGCCGGGGGTTCTTGCCGGTCCGGATCGCCTCCGCCTCGGTCTTGGCCAGGCCCCGGGCCGCCACCGGGTTGCCCTCGACGAACTTGCGGCCGAACGCGGTGACCGGATCGGGCCGCTCCTGCTTGACCTTGCGCTTGCCGCCCTGGACCGCCACCTCGGGGCCGTCGCTGGGTCGCTCGACCTTCGGGTCGACGTAGTTGATGTAGTAGTCCCGCTCGGTCGGCGTGAACCGGGCCGCCCGGTCAGCGGTCGCCGGCCCGGCACCGCTGATCGCCACCCCGGCCGCCGCGACCAGCAGCACGGGTACCGATGCCGCGAGCAGGCGCCGTCGCCCGGCTGCCCATCTCATCCCCCCGCTGACTGTCAGTCGTTGCACGTCCCTCCCCTTCCGCGCTTCCCTGAGCGAAGCAATCACCCCGCGCATCCGCTCGGACACGCGGGCAACGACAGGGACGCTATGCGACAGCACGGCCACGGACAACCACCGTTGTCTTTTCGGCATCACACAACCGTCCAACCGGGCAGTCCGCGCTTGTCCGTCCATCACGTACGTTCCCGGCGAGCAGCCGTGACGCCTCGCACCGGCACCGAGCGGGGTGCCCGACACCTCCGCCCCGGCGCGCAGCGGCCCGGACCGCGCCGAGTCCGGCCGCTACCCGGACCGCTTCGCCGGCTGCCTCGACCGGGCCGGCCCGGACCGTCCTGATTGGCGCAGCAGCCAACCGGCCGACTGCTGGCGGACCTGGTCGATGGAGGTCAGCGCGGCACCGATCACGGCCGCGTCCGGGCCGAGCAGGGCGGGCCGGACGGTCACCGGTGCCCAGTCCGTGGTCAGCGCTGGTCGATCTCGGCCCGGGCGTTGGCGGTGAGCCAGGACGCCAGCAGCGAGAAGCTGCCGCCGACTGGTGCGGGCGTACCCGGGCGGGCCGCGCCGCACCGGCTACGGCGACGGGCCGGCCGCGACGGCCCAGAGCCGGTTCGGTGGCGTCGGGGTGCCGGATCTACAGTGGCGCCCTCCCGGCCAGGCCCGCAAAGACCGGGGCGTCACTGAACCTTTTTCAACCTGGACCGCGCGGCGCTCACGCACCGCGTCCGACCTTGCGGTCGGCCGGACCGCAAGGGGAGGTTGAAAAAGGTTCACTGTGCCGGTGGCCGCATCGTGGCGCCGAGGTCGGTGGCGCCGACGAGGAACTCCGTCGGCGGAAGTCGGCCGTCGGGCCGGCGCTGTCCCTGGGCGCTGGCCGGATCGGTGGACCGGAACCCCAGCCCCGCCGGGCCGCCACGGTCCCAACTGTTGCCGCTGGACCGGCCGTCGTCGCCGAGCGAGGCGGGCGAGGCGTTGCCGGCGGCCGCGTTGCGCTCCAGCACGGCCGCCGCCGCGGGAACCTCGAAGCCGGTACCGCCGTTGCGGAAGGACGTGTTCCGCTCCAGCCGTACCGCTCCGGGGTTGCCTCCGTCGGCGAAGCCGTGCCCGGCGTTGTCCCAGGCCGCGTTCTGCCGCAGCACGTGCGGGGCGGCCGGTGCCGGGTCGCCGCCGCCGAGCCGGAAGCCGTCGGCGTTGCTCTGCCACTCGGCCGCACCCCACCGGTTGACGCCGTTGCCGTACGACCAGTTGTGTTCGAGCCGCACCGAGCCGGCGAAGTGGCCGACGTCGAAGCCGGTGGCGGCGTTGTCGAACGCCCGGCAGCCGCGGACCAGGTTGCCCTCCCCCGACCCGAACTTCACGGCCAGCCCGACACCCGAGCGGCCCCGGTCGGCCGGGTCGTAGTTGCCGAAGAAGTCGCTGTCGAGCACCTGGTTGCCGACCGTGCCCGGCTCGCGCAGGGTCAGCCCGGAGCGCACGTTGTCGTGCATGGAGAGCCGCCGGAACACGTTGTGCCGGCAGGCCACACAGACGTACGCGTGGCTGCGGGAGTTCATCACCTCCAGGCCGAGGACGGTCCAGTAGCTGCCCCGGTGCGTGACCATCCACTTGTCCGCCGGTACTGCGCTGGCGTCGATGACCGGGCGCTCGTCGCGGTAGTTGCCGAGGGTGATCCGGCGGTCCGGGGTACCGCTGGCGTCGATCACCACGGGCTCGGTCGGCCGGTACGTCCCGCCGCGCAGTGCGATCGTCTGGCCGGGCCGGACCACCGCGACCGCCTTGTTCAGGGTGGCGTACGGCCGCTCCAGGCTGCCGTCGGCGCCGTCCGAGCCGTCCGGCGCGACGTACAGGTCGGCCCGGGTCAGGCCGGTGACCACGCCCGGACCGGCCGGCCGCGAGGGCTGCCGTACCGCCGGGTTCCCGGTCGGGGTGGCGACAGCAGTGGTTTCCCCGCTGGTCACCACGCTCGGATACGCCGCCGCACCACCGGCCCCGACCTCCGGCAGCCGCGTCTCGTAGACCGCGTACGAGAACCCGCCGCCGGCCAGCACGGCCGCGGCGGCCGCCGCCGCCGCGGTCTTGACCTGGAGGAACCGGTGCGCGGTGCCGACGACCGACTGCCACGCCGACTGCACGGCCGTGCCGACGGCCGGGACGAGCATCGCGGGCGCGATGGCGTCGAGTGCGATCCGGACCCCTTCGGCGACGGCGACCGGCAGCGGCAGGGCGGAGACGCCGAGGAGCAACCGCTCCGGCGGCACCAGTCCGTGCCGGTGCGGTGTGCAGCGCGGACACTCCCGGACGTGCCGGGTAAGCCGCTTGCGGCTGCGGGAGTCGGACGGGCCGGTTCCGGCACTGCCCAGGCCCGGCAGGTCGGGGCAGCGCGGCTCGGCCCGCAGTGCCCGGACGAGACTCCGCGCCGAGTCCAGCCGCGCCCGCATCCGTTGCAGGCGTACGGCGGCGTGCTGCGGGGTGATGGCCAGCGCCTGCGCCAGCTCACTCCGGGTCAGCTCGCCGGCCGCCTCCTGCCACCAGAGGGCGAGCAGGTGCCGGTCGTCGTCGGCCAGCCAACGGGTGGCCTCGACCAGTTCCCGGCGCTGGCCGGTGAGCACCAGCTCCGTGACGGTACGTTCGGCGAAGTCACCGCTCGGGTCGGCGAGTTCCGGCGGCGCCTCCTGGAGGCGGAGCCGGCTCGACCGGTGCTCCCGCAGATAGCGCTGGATCTGCCGGTGGGCGATCGTCACCGCCCAGGAGCGGAACCGGTCCGGCTCGCGCAGCCCCGGCAGGCCGCGCATCACCCGCACCATGCTCTCCTGCACCAGGTCGTCCACGTCGGCGTGCCCGTTCAGCGCGCGGCCGATGACGTTGTAGACCAGCGGGAGGTGGGTGGCGACGAGTTCGCCGAGCGCCTGCTTGTCGCCGGCCTGCGCGGCGCGGACCAGCGTGCCGGTGTCGCGGGGTGACTCGACCTTGCTCCGGGCCATCCGCACATCGCTCACTGTCGATCGACGCCATGCTGCGCCAGAGCGTGACACAGCGGCCGGCGGACGTCAACGAGACGGCGTTCGCCCAGTTCTTCCACTGGACGCAAATTCTCGGCAGGTTTCTGTTATCTGGACGGCCGTCGATGGCTCTACTACAGTGCCGCTGCAACAGCGGCGACCGGGCAGCCGTCCCGACCGGGCAGCCGTCCCGACCGGTCGGTCCCGGCACCGGCGACGGAGGGCGCGACCACCCGAGGCTCAGGTCCGGCGCCCCGGCTCCCGGCCGCACTACCAGCACTGGAGGTTGATCGATCGACAGGATTCCGGCCTCGACAGGAAAGCGCGTTCCTCGTACCCCCAACCACCACCCACGCTCCCGGAGGTCCTCCGATATGACACAGTCCATGGCGGCGGCCGGCGTCACCCGCCCCGCCAGACGCTGGCGGGCGGCAGTCCTGGCCGGCGCGACCACGCTCGCCGCGGTGGCGACGATCGGCGTCGTCGACGTCGGCACCGCCTCGGCCGCGACCGTCGACACCAACGCCACCTACGTGATCATCTCCCGGCACAGCGGCAAGGCCCTGGACGTCTACAACTGGGCCACCAACGACGGTGCGCCGATCGTCCAGTTCGCCCGCAACGACCTGGCCGTCCAGCAGTGGCGGTTCGTCGACGCCGGCAGCGGCTACTACCGGATCCGCTCGGTGCACAGCGGCAAGGTGCTGGAACTGCCCAACGCCGACGACGGCACCGGCCTGGTCCAGATGACCGACAACAACAACACCCGGCAGCACTTCCGGCTGGCCGACTCCGACGGCGGGCACGTCCGGTTCATCAACCGGCACAGCGGCAAGGCCCTGGACGTCTGGGAGTGGTCGACCGCCGACGGCGCCCCGATCGCCCAGTTCGCCGACCTGAACGGGGCGAACCAGCAGTGGCGGCTGGCCACCGTCGGCGGCGGTACGCCACCGACGAACCCGCCGCCGACCGGCGCCTGGCCCACCCCGACCGGGCAGGTCGGCGTCAACGGCACCATCTCGGTCTCCGGCACCCTCGACGGCGGGATGCGCCGGTACTGCTGCATCGGCGACGGCGGCCAGGAAGAGGACCAGGACCCGATGTTCAGCCTGGCCTCCGGCGCCACCCTGCAGAACGTCATCATCGGCGCCCCCGCCGGGGACGGCGTGCACTGCTCCGGGCCGTGCACCCTGCGCAACGTCTGGTGGGAGGACGTCGGCGAGGACGCCGCCACCTTCCGGGGCAGCGGATCGCCGAGCTTCCTGGTCGACGGCGGCGGTGCGCGCAGCGCCAGCGACAAGGTCTTCCAGCACAACGGGCCGGGCACGCTGACCATCCAGAACTTCCAGGCCAGCAACTTCGGCACCTTCTACCGCTCCTGCGGCAACTGCTCGACCCAGCACCAGCGCAACGTCGTGATCCGCAACGTCACGCTGACGCGGCCCGGCAACACCGTCGCCGGGATCAACGTGAACTACGGCGACACCGCCCGGTTCACCGGGATCACCATCGTCAACGACTCCGGCCGGTCCATGGTGATCTGCCGCAAGTACAACGGCAACGACGACGGTGACGAGCCCACCCAGGTCGGCACCGGCGCCGACGGTACCAACTGCATCTACTCCTCGTCCGACCTCACCTACCGGTAACACCCGGGCCGCACCAGGCGGGCCCGCGCGGCACGGCGGGCCCGCCACCCGGTCAACCACAGGGAGTTTCTCGATGTCTCGACGACTGCACCGAACGGCACTGACAGCGGCGCTGGCTGCCACCGTCGCCGCTGCCGCGGGCACCAGTCTCGGCCCCACCGTCCCCGCGCAGGCCGCGACGTCGACGCTGATCGTGGCGACGAACGGCAACGACGCCAACCCGGGCACGTTGAGCGCGCCACTGGCGACGCTGGGCCGGGCGGTCGACCTGGCCACCCCGGGCACCACGATCGCGCTGCGGGGCGGCACCTACCAGTTCAGCACCAACGTACGGATCATGAAGGACGGCACCTCGGCCAGCCCGTACACGATCAGCAACTACCACGGCGAACGGGTGGTGCTGGACGGCGAGAACCTGCCGCACACCCCGGCGCCGGTCGGCGGCAGCATCCCCAACCTGGAGCGCGGGGTGCTGCACATGGAGGCCGACTACTGGCGGATCCGCGGGCTGGAGATCACGCACGGGCCGTACGCGATCTTCTGCCGGGACTGCAACAACAACGTCTTCGACCGGCTCGTCACCCGGGACAACTACGAGTCCGGACTCCAGATCCAGGGCGCGGCCAGCAACAACCAGGTGCTCAACCTCGACGCGTACGGCAACCGCGATCCGCGCAAGAACGGCGAGAGCGCCGACGGGCTCGCCATCAAGGAAGGCTCGGGCAGCGGCAACGTCGTACGCGGCGCCCGGCTGTGGAACAACTCCGACGACGGCTTCGACGCCTGGCTGTTCACCTCGCCGATCCTGGTGGAGAACTCGGCCGCCTGGGGCAACGGCGTCAACCGGTGGAACCTGCCCGACTACGTCGGCGACGGCAACGGCTTCAAGATGGGCGGCGGTGACCCCGATCCGCCGGCCGACCACACCATCCGGAACAGCATCGCCTTCGACAACGCCGTCGGCGGCTTCATCGACAACGGCAACCCCGGCACCATCACCGTCGACCGGAACAGCGCCTGGCGCAACGGCGACGGCGGTTTCAAGTTCGCCAACTCCACCTCCCGGCTGACCGGGAACCTCGCCGTCGCCAACGGCGCCGGAGTCTCGCTCGGCTCCTCCACCGCCACCGGCAACTCCTGGAACATCAAGAGTTCGTGGAGCGCGGCCGACCTGGTCAGCACCAACCCGGCCACGCTGACCGGACCGCGCGACGCCAACGGCAACATCCGCAGCTCGGACTTCCTGCGCCCGCGCGCCTATCCCCAGCTCGGCGCCCGGCTGTAGGCACCCGGCTGCCAGCCCGGGCACCCGGCTCCAGGCAGCCCGGACAGGGCCACCGGCCCGGCGGAGTCCCTCGCCGGGCCGGTGGGGTCCCCGGCACCGCTGCGGCGACGTGATCGAGTACGTCGCACCGGCCCGGGTCGGGAACGAGACGATGTCGCCGCGCGGCAGCGATGATGTGACGATGACGTTGACGACGGAGTTCACGCGGTTGTTCGGGGTACGGCATCCGATCGCGCTGGCGCCGATGGGCGGGTCGGCCGGCGGCGCACTGGCGGCGGCCGTCTCTCGCGGCGGCGGCCTCGGGATGCTCGGCGCGGCTCACGGCGATCGGGAGTGGCTCGACCGCGAGGCGCCGATCGTCGCCGCAGGCACGGATCAGCCGTGGGGGGTCGGCTTCCTGACCTGGGCGATCGACGTCGGTGCGGTGGAACGCGCCCTGGAATACCAGCCCAGGGCGGTCATGTTCTCCTTCGGCGATCCAAGCCCCTTCGTGGAACCCGTCCGGCGGGCCGGAGCTGTCCTGATCATCCAGGTCACCGATCTGGAGGAGGCCCGGCAGGCCGTGGACCTGGGCGCCGACGTCATCGTGGCGCAGGGGACCGAGGCCGGCGGCCATGGAGCCCGGCGGGGACGCTCCACACTGCCGTTCGTACCCGTCGTGGTGGATCTCGCGGCGCCGGTGCCGGTGCTGGCGGCCGGCGGGATCGCCGACGGCCGCGGCCTCGCCGCGGCCCTGGCCCTGGGCGCCGCCGGAGCCCTGATCGGTACCCGTTTCCAGGCCAGTGCCGAGGCGCTGGTCCCACCCGAGATCACCAAGGCGATCATCGAAGGACGGGGCGAGGAGACCGAGCGCAGCAGCGTACTGGACATCCTCCGCGGCTCCCGATGGCCGTCGAAGTACCCGGCCCGCACCCTCGGCCACCCCCACCTGGACCGGTGGCGCGGCCGTGAGGCCGAACTCGCCGGCGACTCCCAGGCCGGGCAGGACTACCGGAACGACGTCGCCCTCGGCGCCATACCGCCGCTACCGGTCTGGGCCGGCGAGGCCGTCGACCTCATCACCGACCTGCCGTCCGCAGCCGACCTGGTCAGTAGCCTGGTCACCCAGGCCGAGGAGGCCCTGGCCAGCGCCGGACGGCGCTGACAGACGGCCCGGCCCGGTTCGTCAGTGCGACTCCCGGGCCACCCGGTCGCCGCTGCCGCCGACCAGGAACGCCAGGTCGGCGCCGGTGTCCGCCCCGAGCACCGTGTCGACGTAGAGCCGCTCCCAGCCCCGGGCCGGCTGGGCGAACGAGGTCGCCATCGCCTCGGCGAGCGGCCGGGCCGCCAGTTCGGCGGCCGGGATGTCCACGTCGAGCCGGCGCGTCTCGACATCGAGCACGATCGGGTCACCGGTGCGTACCCGGCCCAGCGGCCCACCGGCGGCGGCCTCCGGCGCGACGTGCAGCACCACCGTCCCGTACGCGGTGCCGCTCATCCGGCCGTCGCAGATCCGCACCATGTCCCGTACCCCCTGGCGCAGCAGCTTCTCCGGCAGCGGCAGGTTGGCCACCTCCGGCATCCCCGGATAGCCCTTCGGCCCGCAGCCGCGCAGCACCAGCACCGAGTCGGCGTCGACGTCGAGATCCGGGTCGTCGAGCCGGGCGTGCAGGTCCTCGACCGAGTCGAAGACCACCGCCCGGCCCCGGTGCCGCAGCAGGTGCGCAGAGGCGGCGGCGGGCTTGATGATGGCGCCGGCCGGGGCGAGGCTGCCGCGCAGCACCGCGATCCCCGCCTCCGGCATCAGCGGTGCGCTCCGGGTCCGGATCACCTCCGGATCACTGATCTCGTGCCCGGCGAGGTAGTCGCCGATCGGCCGGCCGGTCACCGTCGGCGCCGCCGGGTCGAGCAGGTCGGCGACCTGGTTCAGCACCGCCGGCAGGCCACCGGCCCGGTGGAAGTCCTCCATCAGGAAGCGTCCCGCCGGTTGCAGGTCGACCAGCAGCGGCACCCCGCTGCCGAGCCGGTCGACGTCGTCCAGGGTGATCGGCACCCCGACCCGGCCGGCGATGGCCAGCAGGTGCACGACCGCGTTCGTCGAGCCGCCCAGCGCGGCCAGTGCGACGATCGCGTTCCGGAAGGACGCCTCGGTCAACACCTGACTCGGCCGGCGCTGCCGCGCGACCATCTCCACGATCAGCTTGCCGGTGCCGTGCGACCGGGCCAGCAGCCGGCTGTCCGGGGCCGGCAGCCCGGCCGTACCGGGCAGGGTCATCCCGAGTACCTCGGCGAGCAGGCCCATCGTGGAGGCCGTACCCATCGTGTTGCAGTGCCCACGGCTGCGGATCATCGACGACTCGGAATCGAGGAAGCCCTCCGGGGAGAGCGTGCCGGCCCGCACCTCCTCCGACAGCCGCCACACGTCGGTGCCGCAGCCGAGCGGCACGCCCCGGAACGTACCGGTCAGCATCGGACCGCCGGGCACCACCACCGCCGGCAGGTCCACCGAGGCGGCACCCATCAGCAGCGCCGGGATGGTCTTGTCGCAGCCGCCGAGCAGCACCACCCCGTCGACCGGGTTGGCCCGGATCATCTCCTCGATCGCCATCGCGGCCATGTTGCGCCACAGCATCGCGGTGGGCCTGACCTGTGTCTCCCCTAGCGAGACCACCGGCAGGTTCAGCGGCACCCCGCCGGCCTCCCAGATCCCGTTCGCGACGCTCGCCGCGACCTCGTCCAGGTGCCGGTTGCAGGGGGTGAGGTCCGAGGCGGTGTTGGCGATCGCGATCTGCGGGCGTCCCTCGAACGCCGAGTCCGGCAGGCCGCGCCGCATCCACGCCCGGTGCAGGTAGGCGTTGCGGTCCGAGCCGGCGTACCACTGGTCGCTCCGAAGTGCAGGCATACTCTCCATTATCAAGAACAACTTCGGGTACCGGCTACGCCGGCTTTCTCGAATCGCGCCGCCACCGCGCCGTCGCGCCCCGTCCGGTGCGGGTGATCTGACCGTGCGTGCCTTCGTGGTGACCGGCCCGGGTGTGGCCGAGGTACGCGAGGTCGCGCCGCCGGTCGCCGGGCCGGGCGAGGTGGTGGTCGACGTCCGGCGGGCCGGCGTCGGCGGCACCGACGCCGAGTTCTTCTCCGGGCGGCCGAGCCTGCTCGACACCCGCGACCTGGTACTCAAGGACGTCACCGCGGTCGGCGTGCCCAGCGCTGCCCGGCCGATCGGGCCGGGCGGCGGGACGACGAACCACCGCCTCCGGAGGGCTCGCCGGCACCATCGCGCGGTACGCCTCCGGAGCGGTCGACCCGCGCCCGCTGGTGGCGGCGACGGTCGGGTTGGACGAGGTGGCGGGGTGCAGCCGGACTCGAAACGGCGTGGCACCGTGGCGCGGACGCTGCCTCGAAGCGGCGTCGAGCAAGATGGTCCCATGACTGCTGACACACCCGTCGTCCCCAACCCGCTCCAGCCCGTCGACGAGAGCTGGCAGCGCGCGCTCGCCATCGTCGCCCACCCCGACGACCTGGAGTTCGGCGCCGCCGCGGCCGTCGCACGCTGGACGCGGCAGGGCAAGGAGGTCAGCTACGCGCTGCTCACCAGCGGCGAGGCCGGCATCGACGGGATGGACCCGGCCGAGGCCGGGCCGATCCGTGAGGAGGAGCAGCGCGCCTCCGCGGCGATCGTCGGGGTGTCCCAGGTCGACTTCCTCGGGCTGCCCGACGGCGTACTGGAGTACGGCGTCGCGCTGCGTCGTGACCTGAGCCGGGTGATCCGGAGGTACCGGCCGGAGATCGTGATCACCAACAACTTCCGGGACAGTTGGGACGAGGCCGGCAACGCGCTGAACATGTCCGACCACATCGTCACCGGCCGGGCCGTACTCGACGCCGTGCGCGACGCGGCCAACCGCTGGGTGTTCCGCGAGCAACTCGACGAGGGGCTGGAGAAGTGGGGCGGGGTCCGGGAGGTATGGGCGGCCGGCTCACCGCTGTCGAAGCACGCGGCCGACATCACCGACACCTTCGACCTGGGCGTCCGGTCACTTGAGGCGCATGCCGCCTATCTGCGCGGTCTCGGCGCCGGAGACTTCGACCCCGAAGAGTTCCTGGAGGGCATCTCCCGGCAGACCGGCAACCGCCTGGGCGTCAGGTACGCGGCCGGCTTCGAGGTCTTCCGCCTCGGCCTCCACTAGGACTCGGCTGCTGCTGGCGCAGCGGGCTCTTCGGGACGGCGACGTCCGGGTCGGATCGCTGGCGTCGGAACTGGGCTACGCGTCGGAGAGTGCGTTCAGCACCGCGTTCAAGCGGGAGGTGGGCGAGGCTCCGCTGCGCTACCGACACCGGGTGCGCGGGGAATTGTCGGCGCGGACGACGTCGGTACAGGCATGACCCTCACCGCAGGCGGCAGCAGCGACGCCACTGATATCCGGGCCACGGAGTCCGGCGATTCGCCCGTTCTCGCCATCGGTGACCGACCGCACTAGGCTTGCCCGCATGTCACGCCCGACGTCCGATCCGCGCTCGGCAGGGAAGCTGGTGTGGGCCTCCGACGAGGTGATCGCTCGCATCGGACAACAGGTTCAGCCGCAGGTCAGTCTGCCGAGAACGATCAGGCTGGCAGCGACAACCGCCGTTGTCTTCAGCTGGTTTCCAGCCTTCGTCGTGTTCGCGGTCACGACCGCCACCGCACCATCGGTGACCAACGGCGCCAGCGTCGGCAGGACCGCCTTCTGGTCGCTACAGTTCGCCATCCTGATGGCGATCGCGGCGATAGTCGCGACCCTGCGGCGGCGCGCCGCCAAGCCCGAGGCGACCGGCACCGGCAGTTCGGCTCACGGGACTGCGCTGCGGGTGGCGATCCACGCACTGCTCACCGTCGCATGCGCGTGGTTGGTGCTGGCGTTGCAGGGGCTTTCAATCAGCCAGATCGCCACGCTGGCAGCCATGCTCGTTGTCGTGCTGCACCTGTTGCCCATGATCGTTGCCAGGCTACTGCAACGACTTCGCCGACGCCGTCAGGCCAGCTCGTCCACCCCGGTGCCGTGACCGCATCATCGGCGCCGGTTGCGGCACCCGGGTCCACGCGATCGAGTACGCCTGGCTCGACGCGATCCGCCGAACCCGGCTGTACGCGTACCGGCTGCCGGCGGAGTCGTTCCGGCCGTTCGGGGAGCCGGAACCGCACGCCTGCGTCGCGGTCGACCCCGTAGCGCCGCTCGGTCCCGCCGAACCCGTCGGTGACCTGCTCGCCTGCCACGCCGAGGCGGGGATCCAACTCCGGATACTCGACAACCTCTGGCCGTTCTGGGACGAGGTGGTCACCAGCACCGTCAGCTTCAGCGGCATCCGACTCCGCAACGCGAGACCCCGCCCAGCCCGGTAACGATGCCGAGGAAGGGCGTCAGAGCACCCGGCGCAGCCACTCCTCCACCCCGGCGATGTGCACCGTCGCCCACGCCCGGGCCAGCTCCGGCTGCCCCGACGCGACCGCGTCCAGGATCGCCGCATGCTGCTCCCGGGTCTTGCTGACCGCACCCTCCTGGGTGAGCCCGCGCCACACCCGGGCCCGGGTCGTCGGCCCGGAGAGGCTGTCCAGCAACGACGTCAACACGTTGTTGCCGGCACACGCCGCGATCTGCCGGTGAAACTCCAGGTCGTTCGCGACCAGTTCGTCGATGCTCGGATCCTCCCCGAGCCCGTCCAGCACACCTCGCAGCTTGCCCAACTGCTCCTCGGTCATCCGCTGCGCGGCCAGCGCCGTCGCGGCCGGCTCCAGGATCCGGCGTACCTCCAGGAATTCGAGCACGGTGTCGTCGCGGTGGAAGTCGACGACGAAGCTCAACGCGTCCAGCAGCAGCGCCGGGTCGAGACTGGTGACGTAGGTGCCGTCGCCCTGGCGTACGTCGAGGACCCGGATCAGCGAGAGCGCCTTGACCGCCTCCCGCAGCGAATTGCGGGACAGGCCGAGCCGCTCGGCCAGGTCGGGTTCCCGGGGCAGCCGGTCACCGGGGCGCAGTTCGCCGGCGACGATCATCTGTTTGATTTTGTCGATCGCCTCGTCTGTGACCGCCACGCGTTCCTCCAACTCCTACCCGTACCGCGAAGACTAGGCGCCGGCTAGGTGCCGAGCCGGTAGGTCCGCACCGCCGTTTCGCCGAAGACCGCCGACCGCTCGGCCGTCGACAGCGGCGGGAGTACCTCGGTCAGCGCCGCCAGCACCGCGCCGTAACCGGCGGCGAGTCGGCAGACCGGCCAGTCCGAGCCGAACATCAGCCGTTCCGGTCCGAACAGCCGGACCGCCTCGGCCACGAACGGCCGCAGATCCGCCGGGAGCCACCGCCCCCAGTCCGCCTCGGTCACCAGCCCCGAGAGCTTCGCCGTCGCGTTCGGCACGGCCGCCAGTTCGGCGACCGGACCGGACCAGGCGGCCAACCCAGCCGCGCCGTCCCGGATCGCCGGCTTGCCCAGGTGGTCCAGCACGAACCGCAGTTCCGGCACCTCCCGGGCGGCCCGGGCCACCGCCGGCAACTGGTCCGCCCGGCACACCACGTCGAAGGCCAGTCCGGCTTCCGCGATGATACGCAGCCCGCGCCGCACCTCCGGCCGGTCCAGGTAGCCCGGATCGGTCTCGGCCTGCACCTGTGGCCGGATTCCGACCAGCAGCTCGCCCCCGGGCAGCCGGCGGTAGCCGGTGATGGTCTCGGCCAGCTCCGGATCGGCCGGGTCGGCCCAGGCGACCACTCCGGCGATCGCCGGAGAGTCGGCGGCGTAGCCGAGCAGGATCTCCGCCTCGCCGGTGTCGCACCGGCCGCCCTCGACCAGTACCGTCCGGTCGATCCCGGCCGCCGCCAGCTCGGCGTCCAGGTCACCGGGGAGGAAGGAGCGGCGGATCGGGGCCAGCTCCGGCGCGTCCAGCCAGCGGTAGCCGTCCTCGATCCGCCACAGGTGGTGGTGCGCGTCGACGATCACGGCGTACCGACCGGTTGGGTGGGGACGGGCGCGTCCGGGCGGAGCAGTCCCACGGCGACCAGCTCCGCCCAGAACTCGCCGGACGGCGGCTCGGCCGCGTAGAGCGCGGCGTTCCGGCGTACCTGCTCGGGGTTGTGCGCGCCGAACACCACGGAGGCGACCGCCGGATGGGCGGCGGCGAAGGCGAGCGCCGCCGCAGGCAGCGTCGTGCGGTGCTCGGCGCAGAGCGCGGCAATCGCCCGGGCCCGCTCCAGGATCTCGGTCGGGGCGTCGGCGTAGTCGTACGGCAGCCCGGCGTGCGGCCGTTCGACCGCGAGCAGCCCGCTGTTGAAGACGCCGGCGGCCAGCACCGAGACGCCGCGCCGCTCGCACTCCGGCAGCAGGCTGTCCAGCGCCGGCTGTTCCAGCAGGGTGTACCGGCCGGCCACCATCACCGCGTCGACCTCGGTCTCGGCGACGAACCGGTGCAGCACCTGCCACTGCATCGAGCCGACCCCGATGGCGCCGACGACGCCCTGGGCCCGCAGTTCGTGCAGGGCCGGGTAGCCCTGCTCCAGCGCCTGTGTCTGGTGGTCCTCCGGGTCGTGGATCAGCACCAGGTCGATCCGGTCCAGGCCGAGCCGGACCAGGCTCGCCTCCAGTGACCGCCGCACCCCGTCGGCGCTGAAGTCCCAGAGCCGCCGGTGGTCGGCCGGTACGTCGAAACCCTCGTCGTCCCGCCGCCCCGCCCCGGACCGGTCCGGTACGAGCAGCCGCCCCACCTTGCTGCTCACGGTGTATTCCTCGCGCGGCAGCGTACGCAGCGCGTCGCCGAGCCGCCGCTCGGAGAGCCCGAGGCCGTAGTGCGGGGCGGTGTCGAAGTAGCGGATCCCGGAGTCCCAGGCCGCCGCCACCGTCGCCAGCGCCTCGGCCTCGCCGACCGCCGTGTAGAGGTTGCCGATCGGGGCGCAGCCGAGGCCCAGCGAGCTCACCACCACCTCGGAACGCCCCGCCCTGATCCCCGTCATGCCGTCTCCTCGTCGCGTACGGGCAACTCGTCGCGTAGCGGCAACTCCCAGACCAGCGCCAGGCCCGAGTCGGTGCCGGAGTAGTCGTCCTGCACCTCCAGCAGCTCCGCCATCCGGGCCTGCCACGGCACGTTCGCCGGATGGTCGCGCAGTTCGTGCCGCATCCGCTGGTAGTCGGAGACCTCCACCAGGTGGAACAGGTCGCGTCCGTCCCGCCAGATCCGCCAGCTCCGCACCCCGGCGGCGCGCAGCGCGCCGTCCAGCTCGGCGGGGATGACCTGGTGGACCCGGTCGTACTCAGCCTCCCGCCCCGGCTTGAGCCGGGTGTGCAGGGCGATCCGCTGCATGGCTGCGAAGCTCCTTCCGATGCCTGTCCGGTCGGGACCGGTCCGGTGTGCCGTCGGCGGGCGCGCCGGACCGGTCGGCCCGTTAGTCCTGCGCCTTGCCGGAGGTGAGCCGGGCCAGGATCAGCGCAATCAGGATGATGGCACCGTAGATGGCCTGGATCCACTGGGCGGATACCCCGGCGAGGGTCAGGATGTTGTTGATCAGTCCGAGGACGATGACGCCACAGAGCGCGCCGAAGAGCGTCCCCTTGCCGCCGTCGAGGCTGATCCCACCGATCACCGCGGCGGCGAAGACGGTGAAGATCATGCCGTCGCCCTGTGCCGCCGCGACCGAGCCGAGCCGGCCGGTCATCAGCAGCCCGGCCAGCGCCGCCAGCAGCCCGCCGATCATCAGGATGATCCAGACCACCCGGTCGGTACGGATCCCGGCGGCCCGGGCCGCGTCGGTGTTGCCGCCGATCGCGTAGACGGCCCGGCCGTGCCGGAAGAACCCGAGCGCGGCGATCCCGACGACGAAGAGCGTCCCGCTGATCCAGATCGACGCCGGTACGCCCAACCAGACCGCGTTGCCCAGATAGAGCACCGACGGCGGGATGTCGAAGAGGTTCTGCCCGCCGGTGATCCCGATCTGGAGACCGCGCAGCACGATCAGCATGCCCAGGGTCACGATGAAGGCGGAGAGTTTGAAGCGCAGGATCAGCAGCCCGTTGAACGCCCCGATCGCCATGCCGGCGAGCAGGCAGATCGGGATGGCCAGGCTGGCCGGCAGTTCGGTGCCGAGCCCGTTGCTGGCGGCCGGGATGACCAGCGCCAGGGCCAGCGCCGGGGCGAGCCCGATCGTCGACTCCAGCGACAGGTCGAACTTGCCGGCGATCAGGATGATCGCCTCGGCGAGTACCAGCAGGGCCAGCTCGGTCTGCTGTTGCAGCACGTTGGTGATGTTGGCGGCGGAGAGGAACACCGGGTCGATGACCGCGCCCACCACCACGAGCAGCAGGATCGCGGGGACCAGCGCGAGGTCCCGCAGCCGGGCCAGCGGCATCCGGCCGCCCAGCCCGGGCCGGCCTCCCCCGGCCGGGGCCGGCGGCTTGGCGATTGTCTGGGTGCCGGTCACGGCTCCTCCACTCCCTCTACTGCGGTCACCAGCTCGGCATCCGCCCAGCCCCGGGAGACCTCCCGGACCACCCGTCCGTGGAACATCACCAGCACCCGGTCGCAGGAGCGCAGGTCGTCCAACTCGTCGGAGACGATCAGCACTCCGGTCCCCCGGGCCGCCGCCTCGGCGACCGCTCGCAGCAGGGAATCCTTGGAGCGGACGTCCACCCCGGCGGTCGGGCTCACCATCACCAGCGCCTTCGGGTCGTTCGCCAGCGCGCGGGCGAGTACCACCTTCTGGGCGTTGCCGCCGGAGAGGCCGTTCACCGGCTGGTGCGGACCGTCGGTCTTGATGTCGTACGTTTCGATCATGCGCTGCGCCACGGCACGTTGCCGGGCGGGCGCGATGATCCCGACCGGCCCGAGCCGGCCGGTGATCGGCAGGGTGGCGTTCTCCGCCACCGACAGCAGCGGCACCAGCCCCTCCCGGTGCCGGTCCTGCGGCAGGTAGCCGAGTCCGGCGGCGAGCGCGGCGGGCACGCTGCCCGGCTTCGGGGTGTTGCCGGCCAGGCTGACCGTGCCGGTGTCGGCCCGGCGCAGCCCGGCGATCGTCTCGGCCAGCGCCACCTTGCCGCTGCTGCCCGAACCGATCAGCCCGACCAGCTCACCGGCCCGCACCGTCAGGTCGACGTTCTGGTAGAAGCCGGCCAGGCCGAGCCCGGCGACGTCGAGCACGACCGGCGCGCTCTCCGGCACGGCCGGCCGGTCGATCCCGGCCAGGGTCTCCCCCGCGTCGCCGGTCATCGCGGCGACCAGCGCCTCCCGGGAGAGCGTGTCGACCGGCTGGGTCAGGATGTGCCGGGCGTCGCGCAGCACCGTCACGGTCTGGCAGACCTCGTACACCTCCTGGAGGTGGTGCGAGATGAACAGGAAGGTCACCCCGGCGGCCTGCAACTCGCGCATCCGGTCGAAGAGCCGTTCGATCGCGGCGGCGTCGAGCTGCGCGGTCGGCTCGTCCAGGATGATGAACCTGGCACCGAACGACAGCGCGCGGGCGATCTCGACGAGCTGTCGCTGCTCGACGCCGAGACTGCCGGCCGGCGCGGCCGGATCGACCGCGACGCCGTACCCTTCGAGCAGGTCGGCGGCGCGGCGCCGCAATCCGCGCCAGTCGATCGGCCCGCGCCCGGCCTGCCGGTTCAGGAAGAGGTTCTCCGCGACCGTCAGGGTGGGGATGATGGTCGACTTCTGGTAGACGCAGGCGACCCGGTGCCGCCAGGCGTCGCGGTCGGCCAGTGCCGGCGCGGGCACCCCGTCGAAGTGCACCTGGCCGCTGTCCGGCCGCTGCAACCCGGTCAGGATCGAGACCAGGGTGGACTTGCCGGCGCCGTTGCGCCCGACCAGGGCATGTGTCTCGCCCGGCGCGATGCTGATGCCGGCGGAGTGCAGGGCGATCGTCGCGCCGTACCGTTTCGAGATGTCGCGGGCCTCCGCGGCCGGGGCGACGGCCCCGGCCACGGTGCCTGCGGTCTGCGTCTGACCGGTCATCACTTGCCGATCTGGTTTCCCCAGAGCGCCGGATCGTCGACGTTCTCCTTGGTGACCAGCGGGGCGGCGATCTGGTCCTCGAGGCCGTTGCCGACGTCGATGATGGTGCTGTTGTGGTCGGTCGGGCCGGGCTGGAAGGTCTTGCCCTCGGCCGCCGCCTTGGCGTAATAGAGCGCCCACTTGGCGTAGAGGTCGGCGGGCTGCGAGACGGTGGCGTCGATCTCGCCCTTGCGAATAGCCTCGAACTCCTGCGGGATGCCGTCGTTGGAGACGACGAAGATGTGCTTCGGGTCGGTCGGCGGCACCAGCAGGTTCTTGGACTTGAGCACCTGCAGGGTCGGCGCCAGGAAGACGCCGCCGGCCTGCATGTAGATGCCCTTGATGTCGGGGTGCTGGGCGAGCCGGGTCTGGAGTGCGGCGGCGGCCTTCGGCCCCTCCCACTCGGTCGGCTCCTCGAAGATGGTGATCCCGGGGAACTTGGTCTTCATGCACTCGGCGAACGCCTCGGAGCGGTCCCGGCCGTTGATCGAGGAGAGCGAACCCTGGAACTCGATCACCTTGCCCTGGCCGCCGAGCTTCTCGCCGAGGAACTCGCACGCCTTCTGGCCGTACGCCCGGTTGTCGGCCCGGACCACCATGAAGACCTTGCCCTTGTCGGGGCGGGTGTCGACGGAGACCACCGGGATCTTCTTCGACTCCAGAGTGGTCAGGGTGGAGGCGATCGCGCCGGTGTCCTGCGGCGCCATCACGATCGCCTTGGCGCCCTGGCTCACCATCGCCTGCACGTTCGCCACCAGCTTGGCGACGTCGTTCTGCGAGTTGGTCGGCGCCATCAGGTTGATGTCGTACTCGTCGGCGAACTGCGGGACGTACTTGGCGTACGAGTTCCAGAAGTCGGAGTCGGCGCGGGGCAGGTCGATGCCGATCTGCGGGCTGCTGCCGGTCTGGCCACCCGTCCCGCTCGACGACGACTCGCCGCAGGCGACGGTGCCGACGGCGAGAGTCGCGGCCATCGCGATCCCCGCCAGGGACTTGGCGGTATGTCTCACTGTGGTCCTCCATCCGGTGCGGATACGGTGGGCAATTCTTGGAGGCAATCCGGAAACACGCGGGTAATACATCGGATGTCTATCAGCCCACCCTTGCCCCCGCAAGACCCAGGACCGGCAATCTCCCGGCCTGTTACCGGGCAGGCGGAATCGTTACATCGGATGACCGTGCGACGGGCAGCCTGGAACGCGGGACCGGCGACCTGCCGGAGTCGACGGTCCGGATCGGAGGGCCTGGGGTGCGGGCCGGTCAGCTCGGCGGGGCGGGGCGCAGTCGCAGCCCGTGCATGCCGCCGTCCACCCCGAGCACCGTGCCGGTGGTCGCCCCGGACAGTGGACTGGCCAGGTAGGCGATCGCCGCCGCCACCTCGTCCGCGCCGACCAGCCGGCCGGTGGGCTGGCGGGCCTGGAGCGCGGCGCGTTCCGCCGCCGGGTCGTCGGCGGATTCCAGCAGCCGGCGTACCCAGGGGGTGTCCACGGTGCCGGGGTTGACGCAGTTGACCCGGATCCCCTCCCGGACGTGGTCGGCCGCCATCGCCAGGGTCAACGACTGCACCGCGCCCTTGCTGGCGCTGTAGAGCGCCCGGTTCGGCAGTCCGGCCCAGGCCGCGATCGAGCAGGTGTTGACGATCGCGGCATGCGCCGACCGGCGCAGGTACGGCAGCGCGGCCCGGGTCACCCGGACCATGCCGACCACGTTCACGTCGAGTACCCGGTGCCACTCGTCGTCCGGGTTGGACTCCACGGTGCCCTGCGCGCCGATCCCGGCGTTGTTGACGAGTACGTCGATGCCGCCGAGCGCACCGGCCGCGGCGGCGACCCCGACCCGCACCGAGGCGTCGTCGGAGACGTCGGCGGCGATTCCGAGCAGCGGCTCGGGGACGCCGCCCGGATTCAGGTCCAGGCAGCCGACCCGGGCGCCCCGGGCGGCCAGCAGGGTGGCGGTGGCCAGGCCGATCCCCGAGGCGCCGCCGGTCACCACCGCCGCCAGGCCGGCGAACTCGCCCCGGCCGGGGCTTCCTCCGGCGCCGGGCAGGTTCTCGGCGGTCACGGCACCGCCACCTCGGCCGGCGGGGCGGCCCAGACCGGGCCATCCGGATAGGCGTACTCGGTCAGCGTCTCCGGGCGCATGGTGGCGCTGAAGCCGGGTGCGGTCGGTGCCAGGTACCGGCCCTTGCGGATCACCACCGGGTCGACGAAGTGCTCGTGCAGGTGGTCGACGTACTCGATGACCCGGTCCTGCATCGAGCCGGAAACGGCGACGTAGTCGAACATCGACAGGTGCTGCACCAGCTCGCAGAGCCCCACCCCGCCCGCGTGCGGGCAGACCGGCACCCCGAACTTCGCCGCCAGCAGCAGGATCGCGATGTTCTCGTTGACCCCGGCCACCCGGCTCGCGTCGATCTGCAGGTAGGAAATCGCGCCGAGCTGGAGCAGTTGCTTGAAGACCACCCGGTTGGCGACGTGCTCTCCGGTGGCGATCCGGACCGGCGCCAGCTCCCGGGCGATGGTGGCGTGCCCGACGACGTCGTCCGGGCTGGTCGGTTCCTCGATCCAGTACGGGTTGAAGGGCGCCAGCTCGCGTACCCAGGAAATCGCCTGCGGCACGTCCCAGCGCTGGTTGGCGTCGACCGCGATCCGGATGTCCGGCCCGCAGGTCTGCCGGGCGATACCCATCCGCCGGATGTCGTCGTGAAGGTCGGCGCCGACCTTCAGCTTGATCTGGGTGAAGCCGTCCGCCAGCGCCTCCTTGCAGAGCCGGCGCAGCTTGTCGTCGTCGTAGCCGAGCCAGCCGGGCGAGGTGGTGTAGGCGGGGAAGCCGTCGCGGAGCAGGTGTTCCTCCCGCTCGGCCCGGCCGGGGCGGGCGTCCCGGAGGATCCGCAACGCCTCGTCCCGGGTCAGCGCGTCGCTGAGGTAGCGGAAGTCGACCAGGTCGACCAGTTCCTCGGGGCTCATCCTGGCCAGCAGCCGCCACAGCGGTAGCCCGGCCCGCTTGGCCCGCAGGTCCCAGAGCGCGTTGACCACGGCGGCGATCGCCATGTGCATGACGCCCTTCTCCGGGCCGAGCCAGCGAAGTTGCGAGTCGTGCACCAGCTCGCGCCAGAAGCCGCCGAGGTCGGCGAGGACCGCTTCGACCGAGCGTCCGATCAGGTACGGCCGCAGCGAGGCGATCGCCGCCGCCTGTACGTCGTTGCCCCGCCCGATGGTGAAGGCGAAGCCGTGCCCCTCGTGCCCGTCCCCGGCGTCGGTACGCAGCACCACGTACGCGGCCGAGTAGTCGGGGTCCGGGTTCATCGCGTCCGAGCCGTCGAGTTCGCGGGAGGTCGGGAAGCGGATGTCGGCGATTTCCAGTCCGGTGAAGATCATGCCTGCCCCACCGTCTGGCGCTGCCGCCCCAGTCCGTCGATCTCCAGTTCGACGACGTCACCGGCGACCAGGTACGGCTTCGGCTCGGGCTGGCCGAGCGCCACCCCGGCCGGGGTGCCGGTGTTGATGACGTCGCCCGGATAGAGCACCAGGAACTGGCTCAGGTAGCGCACGATCTCGGCCACCGGGAAGACCATGTTCCTGGTGTTGCCGTCCTGCTTGAGCGCGCCGTTGACCCAGAGCCGCAGCCCGAGATCCTGTGGGTCCGGCACCTCGTCGGCGGTGACCAGCCAGGGGCCGAGCGGGTTGAAGGTCTCGCAGTTCTTGCCCTTGTCCCACTGGCCGCCGCGTTCGAGCTGGAACTCCCGCTCCGAGACGTCGTGCGAGACGGCGTAGCCGGCGACGCAGCCGAGCGCCTCCTCCGGGCTGGACAGGTAGCGGGCGGTACGCCCGATCACCACCGCCAGCTCGACCTCCCAGTCGGTCTTGGTGCTGCCGCGTGGCACCAGCACCTCGTCGTCCGGGCCGACCACGGTGTCCGGAGCCTTCATGAAGACCACCGGCTCGGTCGGCAGCGGGGCACCGGTCTCGGCAGCGTGGTCCCGATAGTTCAGGCCGATGCAGATGATCTTTCCCGGCCGCAGCGGTGGTCCGACCCGCAGGCCCTCGGGAAGGGCCGGCAGCCGCTCGACGTCGAGCCCGGCCAGCCGCTCGATGCCGCCGCTGGCCAGGAACGATCCGTCCAGATCGTCGACCACTCCACGGAGGTCGCGCAACCGCCCGGCCTCGTCCAGCAGCGCCGGGGACTCCTGCCCCGATGCGCCCACCCGCAACAGCCTCACCCGTCGCCCCCAGACTTCCTCGTAACCGATCAGCAATACATCCGATGTCTATCAGGTGGGCTCGGCAGGACACAAGACCGAGACGGGATCGCGGCATACCACCGACCTCGTCAGGGTGCCGGAAGTGCTGATGAAACCCGGAACCAACCAGACTGTGCGCGGGCGACCAGGGAAGGCTACCCAAGATCCTCTCTTGTTTCCCCGAGGTGTCCTTTGTAGCCTCATCGCCAAACATCGGATGCGTGCCGGACGCGTGGTCGTGGCCGCGACGTCCGCCCCGCCAGAGTCCTCACCCGGCCCATCTGGACGATCCGGAGACAGGAATGGATGACCCTAACTGGCAGCCCCTGCCGCGCCGGTGGACGGCCGCCGCGCTGGTGGCCGCACTGACCGCGTTCGGGCCCGCATTCTCCACCACCACCCCCGCCTCCGCCGCCGCCCCCGACAGCAGGTCGGGCAGCGGGGCCTCCGCCGACGACGCGCTCACCCTCTGGTACGACGAACCGGCCGCCGACTGGGAGACCCAGGCGCTGCCGATCGGCAACGGCGCACTCGGCGGCATGATCTTCGGCCGGGTCGCCACCGAGACCGTGCAGTTCAACGAGAAGACGCTCTGGACCGGTGGCCCCGGCTCGGCCGGCGGCTACAACTTCGGCAACTGGACCTCGCCCCGCCCCGGGGCGATCGAGGAGGTGCAGCGCCTGATCAACGAGCGGGGCCGGCTCAGCCCGCAGGAGGTGGCGAACCGGCTCGGCCAGCCGAAGAGCGGCTTCGGGTCGTACAACACCTTCGGGGACCTGTCGCTGCGGCTCACCGAGGACCCGGGCACGGTCAGCGACTACCGCCGCGAGCTGAACATCGGCCGGGCGGTCGCCACGGTCTCCTACACCGACGACGGGGTGCGCTACACCCGGGAGTACTTCGCCAGCCAGCCGGACGGCGTACTGGTGGTGCGGCTCAGCGCCGACCAGCCCGGAAAGATCGGCTTCACCACCGGGGTGACCGCGCCGAACAACCGGTCGAAGAACGTCACCGCCAGCGGCGGCCGGATCACCTTCGCCGGCACCCTCGACGACAACAAGCTGAAGTACGAGTCGCAGATCCAGGTCACCGCCGACGGCGGCACGGTCACCGACGGCACCGACGGCACGGTCACGGTGGCCGGGGCCGACTCCGCCACGCTGGTGCTGGGCGCCGGCACCGACTACGCCGGCACGTACCCGACGTACCGGGGAGCCGACCCGCACGCCCGGGTCACCGCGACCGTCGACGCGGCGGCCGGGAAGTCCTACGCCGCGCTGCTCGCCGCGCACACCGCCGATTACCGCTCGCTCTTCGACCGGGTACGCCTGGACATCGGCCAGGAGATGCCGGCCATCCCCACCGACGAGCTGCTGCGGCAGTACCGGGGCGGGGCGTCGGCGGCGGACCGCGCGCTGGAGGCGCTCTTCTTCAGCTACGGCCGCTACCTGCTGATCGCCTCGTCCCGGCCCGGCTCGCTGCCGGCGAACCTCCAGGGTGTCTGGAACAACGTCACCAACCCGCCCTGGGACGCCGACTACCACGTCAACATCAACCTCCAGATGAACTACTGGCCGGCCGAGACCACCAACCTGTCGGAGACCACCGCACCGCTCTTCGACTACGTCGACGCGATGGTGCCGCCGGGCAAGGTGACCGCGCAGCAGGTCTACGGCAACCGGGGCTGGGTGGTGAACAACGAGACCAACACCTACGGCTTCACCGGCCTGCACAGCTACCCGCAGTCGTTCTGGTTCCCGGAGGCCGGTGCCTGGCTGGCCCAGCACTACTACGAGCACTACCGGTTCACCGGGGACACCCAGTTCCTGCGGCAGCGGGCGTACCCGTTGCTGAAGGAGCTGGCGCTCTTCTGGCTGGACGAGCTGGTCGTCGACCCGCGTGACGGCAAGCTGGTGGTCTCGCCGAGCTACTCGCCGGAGAACGGCGACTTCACCGCCGGTGCCTCGATGTCCCAGCAGATCGTCTGGGAACTCTTCACCAACACCATCGAGGCGGCCGGGATCGTCGGCGGTGACAACGCGTTCCGCCGCGAGCTGCGCGACGCGCTGGCCTTGCTCGACCCGGGCCTGCGGGTCGGCTCCTGGGGGCAGCTCCAGGAGTGGAAGGAAGACCTGGACAACCCGAACGACCAGCACCGGCACGTCTCGCACCTGTTCGCCCTGCATCCGGGCGCCCAGATCACCGCGCTGGACGACCCGGAGCTGGCCGCCGCCGCCAAGGTCTCGCTCACCGCACGCGGCGACGGCGGTACGGGCTGGAGCAAGGCGTGGAAAATCAACTTCTGGTCCCGGCTGCTGGACGGGGACCACGCGCACAAGATGCTGACCGAGCAGTTGCGGCAGAGCACTCTGGAGAACCTCTGGGACACCCACCCGCCGTTCCAGATCGACGGCAACTTCGGCGCGACGGCGGGGATCGCCGAGATGCTGTTGCAGAGCCAGACCGGTGACGTACACGTGTTGCCGGCACTGCCCAGCGCGTGGCAGAACGGATCGGTCAGCGGACTGCGGGCCCGGGGCGGGCTGACCGTCGACACGACGTGGTCGGCCGGAGCCGCCACCGAGATCGCGGTGACCGCCGACAAGGCCGGCGAGGTGACCCTGCGCAGCCCGCTCTTCGCCGGGCCGTACAAGCTGGTCGACGCCGGCACCGGCCAGAAGGTCGACGCGACGGCGAAGGGTGACAAGCTGACCTTCACCGCCCGCGCCGGCCACCGCTACGTCGCCACCGCCCAGGTCGGCTTCACGATCGAGGCTCCGGCGACGCTGGAGACCGACCAGGCGGGGACGGTTTCGGTGACCGTCTCGGCGATCGGTGCCGAGAAGGTGCCGCCGTCGGCGTTGAATCTGGTGCTGCCGGCGGGCTGGCAGGTCCGGCCCGGTCAGGTCCAGGTGCCCCGGCTCTGGCCCGGCGACGCGCAGACCTACCGGTTCACCGTCACGCCGAGCCGGGAGGCGGCACCGGGACCGAACCGGATCGAGGCGCGGCTGACCCACGACAGGTGGCGGGCGACGGCGAGCACGTCGATCGCGCTGCCGGTGCCGCCGCCGTGCGCCCGACCGGCTCCGGGCGTCCCGCTGGTGGCCTGGGACCCGGTCTCCGGCGACACGGTGCCCGACCACTCGCCGAACGGGCGGACCGCGACGGTGCAGACCGGCGGGGCGTACGTCGCGGCCGGGCCGACCGGCAGCGCACTGGTGCTGGACGGCAACCGGTTCCTGCGTACCGCGCCGACCACGCTCGGATATCTGGAGAAGGCGACATTCGCGGCCGAGGTCAAGGTGACCACCAGCGGCAGCTACCGGCGGCTCTTCGACTTCCAGCCCGGCGGCGACCCCGGCACCGACGGGATCCTGATCGACCTGACCCCGAGCAACCAGCTCCGGTTCATCGGCTCCGGCACCGGAGTCACCAGCAACGCCACCGTGCCCACCGGCCGGTACGTCGACCTGGTGGTCACGATGGACGACGACGGCACCATCGTCGTCTACCTCGACGGCCAGCAGGCCGGTACCGCCAAGGTGCCCGACGGCGGCATCGTCGGCTGTGCCACCCGGGAACTGCGGTTCGGTGCCGACCAGGACGGCGGCCAGCGGCTGACCGGCGAGGTCGACCGGATGGCGATCCTGCCCGAGGCACTACCGGCCGACCAGGTACGCACCTGGCAGGCCCGCGCCTTCGGCTGACCCGCACGACGTTCCACCCACCCCTCCGCCGCCCGGCGGGCCGACCGCCCCGGTCGCCCGCCGGGCGGCGCCACGTTTCCGGTCGATCGGGCGGCGGTGATTGGTGATAGCGGTCAGAATCTGGCCGCTATGGGCCGTAGCGTCAAGGTAGCCAACGCGGCGAGGCGACTTCCGATCGAAGGGTGATGACCATGGCGACGACGACCTCCGAGAAGATCGTGACCGGCGAGCGGGCCGATCTGCTGGAGTCGCTGGGCAACGCGCGGTTCTTCCTGCGCCTCACCGCGCGCGGGCTCAGCGACGAGCAGGCGGCCACCCGCAGCACGGCCAGTGAGCTCTGCGTGGGCGGGCTGATCAAGCACGTCACGGCGATGGAGCGCCAGTGGGCCCGGTTCATCGTCGAGGGGACCTCGGCGATGCCGGCCGGCGACGATCCCGCCGCGTACGAGGCGCACGCGGCCGGGTTCCGCATGGAACCCGGGGAGACCCTGGCCGGGTTGTTGGAGGAGTACGAGGACGTCGCACGGCGCACGGACGAGCTGGTGCGTACGCTGCCCGACCTCGACGCCGGTCACGAACTGCCGCCCGCGCCGTGGTTCCAGCCGGGTACACGGTGGAGCGCTCGGCGGGTACTCCAGCACATCGTCGCCGAGACGGCGCAGCACGCCGGGCACGCCGACATCATCCGAGAGACCATCGACGGGTCCAAGTCGATGGGCTAAGCGCAGCGAGGTGGCCGGGGGCGGATACTGATCGTGCTGGACAACGCCGCCAACGTCGCGCAGGTGCGTCCGTTGCTGCCCGGCACCGGTTCCTGCCTGGTGGTGGTGACCAGCCGGGACAGCCTGGCGGGGCTGGTCGCCGTGGACGGCGCGCACCGCCTCGATCTGGACCTGCTCGCGCCTGCCGAGGCGGTCAGTCTGCTGTGCCGGTTGATCGGCGCCCGGGTCGAGGCCGAGCCGGAGGCCGCCGCGACGTTGTTGTGTTATCTGCACCATTTATCCCTCGTTGGTCACAGTGTTCCTGCCTGTGACCAAGGAGTTTGGTGTGGACCTACGCAGTCTGCTCGTAGAGGGCCGGTGCAGCCTTCCCAACGTCGGCTCGCTCGCGGTGAGCGACCGAGTGCACCCGCCGGTTGTTGTCGTTGACGCTGCTGGCGTCG